>JAHHTB010000081.1 GCA_020024855.1 Fusobacterium sp. | reverse complement strand
GGAAAGTAGCATAGGAGGAAAAAATGAATAGTTTTAGTAGTATTGTAGAATTTGTTAACGGTATTATTTGGGGAAAGAATATAATTGTTATTCTTTTAGTTGGAACAGGAATATTTTTTACTTTGAAAATGAAATTCATGCAGGTAAGACTTTTAAAAGATATGATTGGCCTACTTGTGAAAAATGAAAAAGATAGTGAAAGTGGAATAAGTTCGTTTCAAGCTTTTTGTGTATCAACAGCTACAAGAGTAGGAGCAGGAAATTTGGTTGGAGTAGTTGCTGCTTTATCTGTTGGTGGAGCCGGTTCAGTTTTTTGGATGTGGATAATAGCTATATTCGGAGCAGCAACAGCTTTTATAGAAGCAACCCTTGCTCTTATTTTTAGAGAAAAAGATAAGAGAGGCGACTATGTAGGGGGAGCAGCATTCTATATTCAAAAAGGACTTAATAAAAGATGGCTTGGTTTAATATTTGTTGCCTTTGCAATGATTTGCTGGAGTGGAGTTCTTCAAGTAATTTCAAATTCAGTAACAGATTCTTTCCGTGTAGCATTTGGAATGAGTGAAAAGATAATGTCAGCTGTTTTAACAGTTTTAGCAGCTGTTGTAATTTTTGGAAAGAAAGATAAGGTTGTAAAAGTTTTAGAAAAGTTAGTACCTTTTATGGCATTTATATACCTTTTACTTGTTGCATTTATCCTTGTAAAAAATATTGCAATAATTCCTCAAGTATTTAAGAAAATTATTGAAGAAGCTTTTGGAATAAAGCAAGCAATAGGAGGAAGTTTTGGTGCAGTTGTAATGGAAGGAGTTAAAAGAGGACTGTTTTCAAATGAGGCTGGAACAGGTTCAGCTCCAAGTGCAGCAGCAGCAGCAGAAGTAGATCACCCAGCAAAACAAGGTTTAATACAAGCTTTGGGAGTTTATGTTGATACCTTAGTAATATGTACAGCAACAGCTCTTGTAGTTTTAGTAACAAAAGAAAGTGTAATACAAGGACTAACAGGTATGGAACTTTTACAAGAAGCATTTAGATACCATGTAGGAAATTGGGGAGTAATATTTATAGCCTTTATATTATTTTTATTTGCATTTAGTACAGTTCTTGGAATAACTTACTATGCAAAACCAAATTTAATTTTTATTGCAGATAAAGATTTACTACAAACAGCATTTAAAATATTTGCATGTTTTATGCTTTTTTATGGTGGAATGAAACAAGCCTCTCTTGTATGGGCTTTAGCAGATTTAGGGCTTGGACTTATGGCAATAGTAAATGTATTTGCAATAATTCCTTTATCTAAACATGCATTTAATTCTTTAAAAGATTATGAAAAAAGATTAAAATAAATAAAAAATACTAAAAAAACTTTGACATATTTCATAGGATTTCTTATAATCTTAAAGGAAAAAATTTTGAGGTTGTCAGAAAGTCAATGGTTAGTATATAAAATTTAGTAAGAATTTCCCTAATTATCTTTCTGATAATTAGGGATTTTTTTAGTTTAATTATCTGGAGGTAAAAATGAGTAAAAGTAAGAACACACTTGCAATAAGAATGACTATTGCACTTGTGGCAGGAATAGTAGCAGGATTTTTATGTATTCTTTTAAGAGAAAATGTTGGAGTACAAAGTGAAACTTGGAAAATGATAAATAATCTTTTATTCCAAGATATTTCACAAAAAGGAGCAGAAAAAGCAATAGGAATTTTTTATATATTAGGACAGCTTTTTATAAATTCACTTCAACTTATAATAATTCCAATGGTATTTACATCAATTACACTTGCTATGTGCCATATAAGTGATTCAAGAAAATTAGGTCGTATATCATATAAAACATTAGGATTTTTCTTTGTATCATCAGTAGTTGCTCTTATTCTTGCAGGGGTAGTTGGAATGACAGTAAAAGCATCAGGAGCATTTAATATAGATATAGAATCTTCTGTAAATATTGTTTCAGGAAAATCAGGAAGTAATCCTTTAATGGTTTTAGTAGGAATAGTTCCAAACAATATATTTGCAGCTTTTTCAAATAATGGTGGAGTTTTAGCAACAGTATTTTTAGCTGTATCAACAGGACTTTGTATTAATTATTTAAATGAAAAAATAAAAAATTTAAAATCTATTTTACAAGAAATAAATGATATTGTAATTACTTTTTTAACATTTGTAATTAACAAGTTTGGACCAATAGCAATATTTGTTCTTTTAACAAGAACTTTTGCATCATATGGAATAGAACATTTAAAACCAGCTTTAGTATATATGGGAATAACAACAATCACTCTTTTAATATTTTTAATCTTTGGATATTCTTTCTTAATTGTAGCATCTACACGTTTAGATCCATTTCCTTTTGTAAGAAAAGCAGCAAAAGTAGCACTTTTTGGTTTTTCAACTTCGTCAAGTGCAGCAACTCTTTCATTAAATAAGAAAACGACAGTAGAAGAATTAGGAGTACATAATGATATAGCATCTTTTGTTTTACCTTTAGGAATGACAACTAATATGAATGGAACAGCTATAATGCAGGTTATAGCCTCTGTTTTTGTTGCAACAACAGCAGGATATGAAATAGGAGTTGGAAATATATTTATAATAGGAGTATTAGCTTTGGTGGCATCAGTTGGAACTCCAGCAGCTCCAGGAGCAGGTGCAATAGTATTATTTACTATTCTTTCAGGGTTGGGATATACAAATGATGCAGCAATTCTTGCTTATTCATTAATTTTAGCTATAAATAGACCAATAGAAATGCTTGTTACATCTTTAAATGTTGTAGGAGATAGTGCAGCAAGTATTTATGTAGCTAAGACAGAAAATATGTTTGAAAAAAATATATATAATAACTAATTTAAAAATAAAATATTAAAGATAAATACGAAGTCAGCTAAAGTATTAAGCTGACTTTAAATTTTTTTTGTAAAAAAAATTCAAAAAAATTTCTTCTTTAGTAATTATAAATTCAATATTAATAATATGTTTTGTTTTTATACAAAACAAAGTATAAAAAAACTTATTTTTTGTGATATTGACAATCGAAAAGTTTAAGAGTATACTTACAGAAAAGATACGTACAACAGTATAATTTTCAAGGAGGGATTTTCAATGCCAAATATAGTTTTAACTAGGATTGATAACAGATTAATACATGGACAAGTAGCAACTGCTTGGGCACAATATTCAGGTGCAAATCTTCTACTTGTACCAAACGATGAAGTGAGTGCAAACCCTACAAGACAAAATCTTATGAATCTTGCAGCTCCTAAAGGTATGCAAACAAGATATTTTTCTATTCAAAAAACAATTGATATTATTCACAAAGCAGCAGACAGACAACATATAGCAATAATAGCAGAAACACCACAAGATGTAGTTAAATTAGTTGAAGGTGGAGTTCCTATTAAAAAAGTAAACGTAGGAAATATGCATATGTCAGAAGGTAAAAAGCAAATTTCTAAAGCTGTATGTGTAAATGATTCTGATATAGCAGCTTTTAAAAGATTAAAAGAATTAGGTGTAGAAGTTGAAATTCAGAGAGTTCCAACAGAAGCTAAAGAAAATATATGGGAATTAATTTAGTTTAAAGTATATCTATAAAATTTTAAGGAGGAAAAATATGTTAATGCAATCATTGTTAATAGCAATATTTGCAGGTATTGCAGGTATTGACTTATTTAATGGTCTATTTCATATTCATAGACCAATAGTTACTGGTGCTATAGTAGGACTTATTTTAGGAGATCTTAGAATGGGACTTATAGCAGGAGCAACTCTTGAACTTGTATGGATGGGAGCAGTTCCTGTTGGAGGAGCACAACCACCTAACGTTGTTGTTGGAGGAATTATTGGAAGTGCCTTTGCAATTCTTACTGGAAAAGATCCAGCAACTGCTGTTGGAATAGCAATACCATTTGCAGTAGCAGTTCAAGCTTGTATTACTTTATTATTTACTTTCTTTTCTCCAGTAATGCATAAAGCAGATAAATTTGCTGAAGAGGCTAATACTTCTGGAATAGAAAAAATAAACTATCTTGGATTAGTATTATTATTTGTATTCTACTTTGTAGTAACATTCTTACCTATTTCAATAGGAGCAGAAGCAGCTAAAAAAGTAGTAGAACTTCTTCCTCAATGGTTAATAGATGGATTTGGAGTAGCTGGAGGATTAATGCCAGCAATTGGATTTGCAATGCTTCTAAATATAATGTTCAAGAAAAATTATATTATATTCTTTGTTCTTGGATTTGTTCTTGCAACATATCTAAATCTTCCAGTTATAGGAATTGCAGCGATTGGATTTATAATTGCTATTTATGATTATCTAGTAAATAAAAAAATAGATACTATGCAACCTACAGCAGGAACAGTAGCAGAGGAGGATTATAGCGATGGAATATAGAGATAATAGTAAAGAAAAAGTTATAACAAAAAAAGATTTGAATGGAATGGTATGGAGATCACTTCTTTTACAAGCATCTTTTAACTATGAAAGAATGCAAGCTGGTGGTTGGTTATATTCAATTATTCCAGGATTAAAGAAAATTCATAAAAATAAAGAAGACTTAGCTAGTTCAATGAGACTTCATCTTGAATTTTTTAACGTTCACCCATTCCTTGTAACATTTGTACAAGGTTTAGTTTTAGCAATGGAAGAAAATAAAGAAAGCCAAGATTCTATAAGAGGAATTAAAATAGCTCTTATGGGACCACTTGGAGGAATAGGAGATGCTTTATTCTGGTTTACACTTTTACCAATAACAGCAAGTATTGGAGTTTCACTTTCTAAAGATGGAAATATAGCAGGACCAATTATTTTCTTACTATTATTTAATATTGTTCATATATTCTTAAGATTTTTCTTAATGCATTATTCTTATAAAATGGGAGTAGGTGCTATTGAAAAATTAAAAGGTGATACAGAGTATGTAACAAATGGTTCATTAATATTAGGACTAACAGTTATAGGTGGGCTTATAGCATCATTTGTAAATCTAAAAATAGCAACAATTATAAATCTTGGAAATAAAGTAACAGTAAATATTCAACAAGATGTTTTTGATAAAATAATTCCTAATATTCTTCCATTACTATATACATTATTTATGTTCTACTTATTAAAGAAAGGTAAAAAACCAATAACATTAATTCTAGTTACATTAGTAATAGGAATAGCAGGAAGAAGATTTGGAATATTATAATTAAAGGAGAAAACATATGACACCAGTTATAGTAACAGGACATGGAGAGTTTGCTTCTGCTCTTGAAAAAACAATGGAGTATGTAATTGGACCACAAGAAGATGTTTACTTTATAAACTTCAATAATGGAATGGGAAATTTAGAGCTTGAAGAAAAAATTAGAAAAGTTGTATTAGAAAGTGGTAGTGATGAAATTATATTCTTAGCAGATATATCTGGAGGAACTCCATTTTCAACAGCAGTTTTAATATCACAAGACTTTCCAAAAAGTAGAGTTTTAGGTGGTTGTAATATGCCAATGCTCTTTGCAGCTCTTGAGATGAGGGAAGATGGTACTTCTTCTGAAATAGCAGTAAATATTTTAGAAGATGCAAAAGAAAATATTATTCTATTTGGAAATTCAGAAAATAGTTGTGAAATAGATGATTCCGAAGATGGAATATAAAATAAAAACAGCACGAGATTTCGTGCTGTTTTTATTATCTTATTTATTAAAATATTCAGCCCATTTTTCTACTTTAAATCCTATAAGAACAGTATCATTTGTAATAAGAAGAGGTCTTTTTACAAGCATTCCGTTAGTAGATAAAATATCAAGAAGTTCATCTTCACTACAAGAAGCAACTTTTTCTTTTAGATTCATTTCACGATAAAGAATTCCACTTGTATTAAAAAATTTCTTTACAGGTTCTTTACTTAAATCAAGCCATTCTTTTAGTTCTTCTTTTTTAGGATTATTTTCAACAATATGTCTAGAATCAAATTCTATGTTATTTTCTTCAAGCCATTTTTTAGCTTTTTGGCAAGTAGAACATTTAGGATAATTAACAAATAAAGGTTTCATATATTCCTCCTTAATAGTATTTTTATTTTTAGTCTATCAGAAATTAATGAGAAATACAATAATAGTTTTGACAAAAATTAAGTTATTAAAAAATAAATATAAAAAGATTAAAAAATTTTTTTTACTTTATTAAAAGGATTAAAGAAAAGTTATTAAAAATAAAAGATTATTGATAGAAAAAACCTAGTATGGTATACTAAAATTAAAAGAAAAAAGGAGCATGGATATGAAAGATGTAGTTACATTGAAAGTAAAAAAAGACAGATTGAAAATATATCTTAATCCAGAGGCAGATTTTTTTTGTATTAAGCAAAATTTAAAAGATAAATTTATAGAACTAAAAAATTTTATTGATAGAGGGAAAATAGCAATAGAATTTTCTGAAAGAGTAATTTCAGAAGAGGAAGAAGATGAACTTATCAATTTAATTAAAGAAAATAGTGATTTAGAAATAACTTATGTATTTTCTAATAGTGATACAGATCCTAAGATGAAAATTGATTTTAATTCTCTTAATGGAGAAGGGAAAGTAAAATTTTATAGAGGGATTTTAAGATCAGGAAATCTTTTAGAATATGATGGAAATATTATTGTATTTGGAGATGTAAATCCTGGTGGAATAGTAAAGGCAAGTGGTTCTGTAATAGTTCTTGGACATTTAAATGGAACTGTTTATGCAGGAAAAGAAAATGAAAAAGGAGCTTTTATAGGAGCTTTATATATGAATCCAATACAAATAAAAATAGGAGATTATATTGCTAGAAATCCGAATCCTCAAATGGAAAATAATAAGAAATCTAAAAAAGAGAGTAAATTTGAGATAGCTTATGTTAATGGGGAAAACATATTTATAGAAAATTATAATAAAAATATGTTAGATGTTATACTTGAAAATAACAATTAGGAAGGTGTAATTATGGGGAAAGTGTTAGTGGTAACATCAGGAAAAGGTGGAGTAGGAAAAACAACAACAAGTGCTAATATAGGTACAGGACTAGCTCTTGAAGGCTACAAAGTACTTTTGATAGATACAGACATTGGACTTAGAAATCTTGATGTTGTAATGGGACTTGAAAATAGAATAGTATATGATCTTATAGATGTTATTGAAGGAAGATGCAAAATAAAACAAGCTTTAATAAGAGATAAAAGAAATAAAAAACTTTGTCTTCTTCCAGCTGCTCAAACAAGAGAAAAAACAGATGTAAATGAAGAGCAAATGAAAGAACTTATAGAAGCAATAAAAGAAGACTTTGATTTTATAGTTATAGATTGTCCTGCAGGTATAGAACAAGGATTTAAAAATGCTATTGCTTCAGCAGATGAAGCAATAGTTGTGACAACACCAGAAATTTCAGCCGTAAGAGATGCAGATAGAATAATAGGTCTTTTAGAAGCTAATGAGAAAAAAAATATAAAACTCATTATAAATAGAATGAGGATAGAAATGGTAAAACAGGGTAATATGCTAAGTGTTCAAGATATAGTAGATATTTTAGCAATAGATGTTTTAGGTGTAATTCCTGATGATGAAAGTATTGTAATATCTACAAATAAAGGGGAACCATTAATTTATAGGGGAAAATCACTTGCAGCAGAAGCATATAAAAATATAGTTCAAAGACTTTTAGGAAAAGAGGTATCATTTTTAGAACTTGATACAAAAAAAAGTTTCATGATTAAACTTAGAAATATCTTTGGAAATTAAAGATTAAAATGTGAACGCATAAAAAATAAAAAAAATATTTGACAGTTTTTTAAAGTTATGGTATTATTATATGCGTTCCTGAGATGCCGCTTTAGCTCATCTGGTAGAGCAACTGACTTGTAATCAGTAGGTGATTGGTTCGATTCCGATAAGCGGCACCAGATTTATGCCCCGTTCGTTCAACGGTTAGGACATCAGATTTTCACTCTGGAAACAGGGGTT
>JAHHTB010000080.1 GCA_020024855.1 Fusobacterium sp. | reverse complement strand
AATTTCTTTCTTTTTTTAGATCTTAAAATCTATACTTTCCTAATTAATAAAAAAAGGATTAACTCCTGTGGAATACAGGAATCAATCCTTTAATTAAAACATAACCTAAAAATAGGTTTGTTACACTTTTATCTTTTATTTAAAATATTTTTAAAATACTCTTCTGCTTCTTGAAAATCTTTTTCATTTGGATGAGGTTTAGCATCTTCTATTCTCTTAAGTCTTTCAGGAGTCAAAGGGTGAACTAATTTTAGTGGAAATTTCCCCATTTTTTCTACAAGTTTAGGATCAATTTTCCCTCTACATAAAAATCCACCTAAAAATTCATTTTTTTCACTACATAAAGTTGTAACTCTTTCTTTTACTTTCTCTCCATGTTCTGAATCTGGAGCAGCTCCAAGTGTTCCAAAATATGCTATCTCTTTTTGAGAAAGTTTTTTTATAAACTCTCTAGTTCTTTTATCAGCAGTACCTTTATCAACCCAAAAACCTACTACTATTCTATCAAATTGATTGATATCAATTTCCTTAATATCATTAAGAGAAATTAATTTTTTATTTCCTTCTATAATCTCATAAATTCTTCCAGCAACCATTTTTGTATTTCCTGTTAAAGATGAATAAGCAACTAAAGTATTATGTGACATTTTTCTCCCCCTACAACTATTTATTATCGTTCATTACTTGTTCTACCAAACAAGCTGTAATACTATTTCCCCAGAAAACACCATCTAAAGTGTATTCCATCGTTTTTTCACTAAGTTTTACTAAACCTTTTTTCTCAAAATCTTCTAATAATTTATAAATTTTATCATATGAATCTTTTGAAAACTCTTTTATCTTATCAAGCTCTACAACTTTATATTGTAATATTCCTGAAAGTTTTTTTATTCTAAATTTCGTTTCATTATCATAAGCATAGAATGATATCAGTTTATTTAAATGGAAAAATTCATAATCTGAAACTCTTCCACCAGCTCCAACACCAATAGCAATCAAGTCAGAAAAAGAATTTACATTTCTTATATATCTATAACCATCTTTTCCATTAGTAATTTTTGTATGCTCAAGAATTGAATACCCATTTGAAAGAGTAATATTTAAAAATTTATCATGAAGTTCTTTATCTCTTGCAAGATTATATTTAAATATAACTTTATTTTCTGATCTATCTTTAGAAATTTGAGAACCTTCTTGTATCATTAAAGAGTAGAAACTTACACTATCAACTCCTAAGCTACAAGCAGTTTTTGCATCATCTTCTATCTCTTCATCTGTTTGATCAGGATAGTTATAGATAATGTCTATACAGATAAGTCCTTTAAATCTTTCTCTGATTTCTTTTATTCTTGTTGTTATGTATTCTTTATCATAAGTTCTATTTAAAAGTTTTCTTCCTCTATTAGAAAAAGTTTGGATTCCGATACTAATTCTATTAACACCATATTTTTCCATTATCTCTAACTTTTCCCAAGTAAGATTGTGAAGAGTTGTTTCAAAAGTAAATTCACAATCATCTGAAACATTAAAATTTTCTCTTAATGTAGAAAGAATTTTTTCTAATTGATATGCCTTATATATTGTCGGAGTTCCACCACCAAAAAATATAGTAGTGATTTTCTTCTCTTTTATATAATTTTTAGCTCCGTACTTTTTAAATTCTTTACAAAGATATTCTGTGTAATCATTAAGATCATTATCTACCTGCTTTCTATTCATGTTGCAAAATGAACAAATTTTATCACAATATGGAGTGTGAACATATATTCCCCCTTCTTGTGAAACAGGAACTCCCTTTAATACTTTATTAAATGTAAATGGTGTAACTATTTTTCTTTTCATTGATTTTTCAATGATATTTTTCACATCATGGTGTGATTTGTATCTTATATCAAACATCTTCCTTTATCCCCTTTAAACTTTAATTTCTTATGATTTTGGAGTAAAAACAAACTCTTTATTAAAGTAAACTTTTATATTTCTTCCGTTGTATTTAATTGGTTTAAATTTCCATCTTTTTAATGCAGAAATTACTTCTTTATCAAAACCAAATTTCTCATGAGATTTTACAATTTTTATATCTTCTACATTTCCATTTAAGCCTACTAAGAATCTTACTTCAACAATAACAGTTTTATTATATCTTATAACTTCTGCCTGTCTTGGATATGCTGGATCTATCTGTGTTACTATCTCAAAATTTATTCCTTTTGATGATATAGCAGTATAAGTTCCATCTGAGCTCATTGTAAAGTTTCCATTTTTTGTAATATCATCTTCTGGATTTCCTTTATGAGCTACATCTTTTTTTACATCTTTCTTCTTAACATCTTTTTTAGGTTTTGGCTTTTCTTTTTTAGGCTCTTCCTTTTTTACTTCCTCTTTTTTATCTTTACTCATCTTACTTTTTATTTCTGGTTCAGGTTCTTTTTCTACTTTTTTCTCTACTTCTTGCTCAGGTTGTGTTTCTTCATAAGAAGCTTGTTCCATTCTCATGCTATCAGCTCTTTCATCTCTATTAATTACATTATAAGAAATAGGAATATTTCTCTTTACAGAAAAATTAGGGTCACCTAGAGTTTTATGCCTATTTATATTGATGAAAAAAAGAGCATGAAGGGTAAGAGCGATTATAAAGTATCTTGTCATTTTATTCAGCTCCTATTCATAGAAATTTATTCCTAAATTTTCTATGCCCTGTTTTTTTATTTTTGTTATAACATCCATTATAGTTTGATATTTAAGATTTTTATCTCCTGTAACTGATACTTCCTTTACACCTGATAAATGTTCACTCAAATCATCTATATTTATTGGATAAGTTTTTCCATCTTTTATGATAAAGTAATTTTCATCTTTATCAACTACAATTTCAATCTTACTTTCTTCTGTTTTATTTATAACAGTAGAAGTAGGAACATCTATATCTATTTTTCCATATTTATTAAAAGTTGTTGATACCATAAAGAATATAAGAAGAAGAAAGACAACATCTATAAGAGGTGTCAAATCAAGTGACATTATATTTCTTTTTTTTCTATATCTTCCCATCATTATTCTCCTATTTTTGTCTAATAATATTTATTATATTTGTTGTTACTTTATCAATATCTTCTTCTATTTCTTCTATTTTTTTATTTAAAAGATTATAAACTACTATTGCAGGTATTGCTATTGAAAGTCCAGCAGCTGTTGTAAGAAGAGCTTTAGATATACCATCTGCAACTAATGAAGGATCTCCTGCACCAAAAGTTGAAAGATTTCTAAATGCATCTATCATTCCTGTTACTGTTCCTAGAAGTCCTATCATAGGAGCTATATATCCTATAATTGCAAGAAAATGAAGTCTTTTTTCTAAAGGTCCTATCTCTTCCATTCCTATTTCTTTTACAAGTTGATCAAAATGATGAAAATCTCCATTTCTATCACATCTTAAAAGAAAACACTTTACTGTATCTCCAACTGTATTTTTTTCTTTTGCACAAATTTCAACAGCTCTTCCCATATCATTAGAAGAAACAGACATAATTAAATTAGATTTAAAATCTTTACTTAAACATCTTTCTCTTTTAAAAAAGAAAACAATCCTTTCTATTATAATTGCTGTAGAAACTATTGAAAGTCCAAATAAAATCCACATTAATGGTCCACCAACTTTTAAGTAATACATCATTTTTTCATTAACCCCCATTTTAATTTTTTAAACTTATCTTAAAGTACGTAATTTCAAAATATGAAATGACACACTAATAAAAACTATTCCTAAAAATATTTTTAAATGTAAACTTTCTACTTTTAACATAGAATAACCTATACTCAAGAATAAAAGTAAAATTGCATTTATTTTATTTTTTAATGTTATTCCTTTTTTTTCTTGATAATCTCTTATATACTTACCAAAAACTTTATTATTTAAAATAAAAGAATGCCATCTTTTAGATGATTTACTAAATAAGTAAGCACTCAAAAGTAAAAAAGGTGTAGTAGGTAGTAATGGAACTGTTATTCCTATTATTCCTAGTGCTAAAGAAGTAAATCCTAAAAATATCATTATATTTTTTTTCACAATAAAAAAACCTCCAAATTATATTTCAGCAATATAATACATAAATTTTTAAAATATGTCAATAGCAAAAAATTAATTAAAAAAATATTTTGACAAACAAAATAATATATGGTATAAAAGGTTATGATTTAATTATGACAATTATAAAACTTCTAATTGTTGATAAAATCTATTCCTAATCATTTCAAAAGAAAAACAGGGGCAGTTTATTTCTGAATCCTGTTTTTCTTTTATATTTTTTGCACTTATCTTTCTTAAATATTTAAATTCAATTAATATTTTATACAAAGTTTTAAAAATTTATTTTAATATTATTTAATTAAATGTTAATTTATGCTATAATTTTTCCTATAGACTTGTTACAGAGGGGTACAAATTATGAAAAATACAAAATACAAAGTATATGGAAATATTTTATATTACCTACTTAAATTTATATTTCTTACTTTAGATGTAAAAATAATGGGAGCAGAAAGAGAGATTGATGGAAATAAAAGTTATGTTTGTGGTATGTGGCATAATAAACTTTTATCAATTCTCTTGTGTCTTAAAGTTTTAAAAAAAAGAGCAGGACTTGCTAGCCCATCAAAAGATGGTGAACTTATAGCAGTTCCTCTTGAAAAAATGGGATACAAAATGGTAAGAGGTTCTTCTGATAAAGAATCTGTAAAAAGTCTTGTGAAAATTATAAAACTTATTAAAAATGAGGGATATAGTTTGGGGACACCACTTGATGGACCTAAAGGACCTGTCTATGAAGTTAAGCCTGGTATGATTTATGCAGCCCAAAAATCAGGAAAACAACTTGTTCTTGTTGGGGGAGCTTATAGTAAAAAATGGGTCTTTTCTAAAACATGGGACAAATTTCAATTACCAAAACCTTTTTCAAAAGTTGTTTGTATTGTTGGTAAACCAATAGATGTTCCTAATGATGTTGACCCTAAAGAATATAGTAAATTTGTAAAAGAAAAACTTATGGAACTTGATAATCAAGCTGAACAAGAAATTTTAAAATTAAAGTAATGATTTTAAAAAATTATATAGGGGGAAAAATATATGACTAAAAATTTTTATGTGACAACGCCGATATATTATGTAAATGGAGACCCACATGTAGGAAGTGCTTACACTACAATAGCTGCAGATGTAATAGCTAGATACAAAAAAACTATGGGTTGTGATGTTTACTTCCTTACAGGAACTGACGAACATGGTCAAAAAGTTGAAGAAACTGCAAAACAAAAAGGAATGACTCCACAGGAATGGACTGATTCTATGGCTCCAAGATTTATGGAAATGTGGGAAAAATTAAATATAAAAAATGATGACTTTATAAGAACAACTCAAGAAAGACATAAAAAAGCTGTTGCTAAAATCTTAAAAACAGTTTGGGAAAAAGGAGATATTTATAAAGGAGAATATGAAGGAAAATATTGTGTTTCATGTGAAACATTTGTTCCTGAAAATCAAGTTGTAAATGGAAATTGTTGTCCTGACTGTGGAAAAGAATTAAGAATGGTTAAAGAGGAATCTTACTTCTTTAAAATGTCTAAATACCAAGATGCTCTTTTAAAACATATAGATGAGCACCCTGATTTCATTCTTCCACGTTCAAGAAGAAATGAAGTAATTTCATTTATAAAACAAGGATTACAAGATTTGTCAATATCTAGAAATACTTTTGAATGGGGAATCCCTATCGAATTTGCTCCAGGACATATCACTTATGTATGGTTTGATGCTTTAACAAACTATATCACAGCTGTTGGATATGAAAATAATGCAGAAGAATTTGATAAAAGATGGACAAATGGAGAAGTTGTTCACTTATTAGGAAAAGATATTGTAAGATTCCATGCTATCATTTGGCCTTGTATGCTTCTTTCTGCAGGAGTAAAACTTCCTGATAAAATTGTTGCTCATGGTTGGTGGACTTCTGAAGGTGAAAAAATGTCTAAATCAAAAGGAAATGTAGTTGCTCCTCTTGATGAAGTTGCAAAATATGGACTTGATGCATTTAGATATTATCTTCTAAGAGAAGTTACTTTTGGAAATGATGGAGATTACTCTACAAAAGGAGTTATTACAAGAATTAACTCTGACCTTGCTAATGACCTTGGAAATCTTTTAAACAGAACATTAGGAATGTATAAAAAATATTTTGGAGAAAATATTGTAGAAGGAAAAACTTTTGAAGCTATTGATGATGAAGTTAAAACATTATTTGCTGACACTCTAACACAAGTTGATGATGCTATGTCAAGACTTGAGTTTTCAAGAGCTCTTGAATTTATTTGGAAATTTATTTCTAGAATGAACAAATACATTGATGAAACAATGCCTTGGATACTTGTTAAAGATGAAGAGAAAAAAGATAGACTTGCTGTTGTTATGAATATGCTTGTTGAATCTTTATACAAAATAGCAGTTTTAGTTTCTCCATATATGCCTGAATCTGCTCAAAAAATATGGAATCAATTAGGATTTACTGATGATATTGAAAAAGCTCTAATTGAAAATGTAAAAGATTGGAATATAATTCCAGCTGGACATAAATTAGGAGAAGCATCACCTATATTCCCAAGAATTGAAAATCCTAAAGAAACAAAAGAAAAAAATCCAATAAACAAAGATTTAAAAATTGAAAATCCTATCTCAATAGATGAGTTTGGGGCAGTTGATATTAGAGTTGTTGAATTATTAGAAGTTGCCAAAATAGAAGGCTCTGATAAACTTTTAAAATTCAAAGTTAATGATGGAAAAAATATTAGACAAATAGTTTCAGGAATTGCTAAATATTATCCAAATCCTGAAGAACTTATTGGTAAAAAAGTTCTTGCAGTAGTAAACTTAACTCCTGTTACTTTAAAAGGTGAACTATCTCAAGGAATGCTTTTAAGCTCTGAAGAAAAGAAAAGAATAAAACTTGTTGAAGTTGATAGTTCTGTAAAAATAGGTTCAAAAATAAAATAGATTACAATTTAAAATGGGAGGGTAAAACTATGAAAAAAGTAACTAAAGCTGTAATACCAGCAGCAGGACTTGGAACAAGAGTACTTCCAGCTACAAAAGCACAGCCAAAAGAGATGCTTGTAATAGTTGACAAACCATCTCTTCAATATATTGTTGAAGAACTTGTTCAATCTGGAATTGAAGATATTGTTATTATAACTGGAAGAAATAAAAATTCTATTGAAGACCATTTTGACTATTCTTATGAATTAGAAGAAACTTTAAAAGAAAAAGGAAAAGAAGATTTACTTGAAAAAGTAACTCATCTTTCTTCAATGGCAAATATATTTTACGTTAGACAAAATCACCCAATGGGACTTGGACATGCAATATTAAAAGCAAAACCTTTTATAGGTGATGAGCCATTTGTAATAGCTCTTGGTGATGATATTGTTTATAATGATAAGACAGCAACAAAGCAACTTATTGAAACATATGAAAAATATGGTAGCAGTGTTTTAGGTTGCCAAGAAGTTCCAGAAGAAGATGTATCAAAATATGGAATAGTAAAACCAACAAAAACTCTTGATGAAAGAACTGTAGAAATAGATGATTTCATTGAAAAACCTTCTATTGAAGAAGCTCCTTCAAAACTTGCTTGTCTTGGAAGATACCTTTTAAATGGAAAAATATTTGAGTATCTTGAAAAAACAGAAGCTGGAAAAGGTGGAGAGATTCAACTTACAGATGGAATTTTAAAAATGATGAGAGATGGAGAAAAAGTTGTTGCTCATAACTTCATCGGAAAAAGATACGACATAGGTAATAAGATAGGACTTCTTAAAGCAAATATTGAATTTGGACTTAGAAACGAAGAAACAAGAGAAGAATTAATAAACTATTTTAAGAATGAATTTAAATTTATATAAAAGTTAGAGGAAAAAATGACAACTAAACAAGATTTAATAATTTTTTATTCTGAACTTAATAAAATAAAAGATTTTGATGAAGCTGAAAAAAGAATAGATAGATTTATAAATACTCTTTTTGAAGCCTTAAAATTTAATGATAAAATTGCTTTTATGAATTTTGGAACTT
>JAHHTB010000008.1 GCA_020024855.1 Fusobacterium sp. | reverse complement strand
CTTTAGAAGATTATGAAGAAAATATGATTTATTTAAAAGAATATAATAAAGATTTTGAAAAAAATATAATGAATCATAAAATAGAAATAAAGCACCCTATTTTAGTAATAAAAAGTGATGATTATAAAGGATATACAGTTAATGAAAACTCTATAATATTCTTTAATGGAAAAGGTGAAGAGATAAATTATTTTAGAGGGTACAATTTTAATGTAAAAATAAAAGAGATTGATAACTTTAACTATTCAAACTTTATAAAAGATAAAAAACAAATAGAAGTATCAACTCTTATTGATAGGAAAAAATATATTCCTAAAAGACCTTTAGAAAAGTAGGATTTTTAGCCGGGGGATAAAAATGATAATTTATATAACTGTGTTAATTTTAGTAGGAATATTTTTTACTCTTTTAAGAAATCAAGAAAAAGAAAGTATTCATACAATGGAAAAGATTTTAAAAAGTCTTAAAGAGAAAAAAATATATGACAAAATACCTTCAGAATTAAAAGAACAATATATAGAAACTCTTCATAAGATAATAAAACAAGATTTGGAATTAGATAACTCTATTGAAGGACTTAGAGAATATAGAAAAGAATTGGAAGTAACATATAATGCTCTTGTGGATAAATCTAAAAAATTAGAATACAGTAACCAAGTACTTGAAACAAGAGTAACTAATCTTTCAAATATAAATTCTCTTTCAAGAACTGTACTTTCAATAGTTGAACTAGATCATATTATAAATATAATTCTTGATGCTTATTTTGTTCTTACTGGAGCAAAGAAAGTTTCTCTTTATCTTTGGGAAGAAGGAAAACTTATAAATAAACAGATGAGGGGAAATGTAAATTTTAAAGGTGAAGTTTCTTATCCAATAGAAATTTTACAAAAATTTACATATCAAGATTATAAAAGAATATATGAAGAATTGAAAAAGGGTTTTGAAATTTCTCCAGATGAAGTAATAGTTGCTTCTCCATTACTAGTAAAAGGAAAAGAACTTGGAGTTATTTTTATAATAGAAGATAAGAATAAATTTATAGGAAATGATGAAGAAACAATATCAGCTCTTACAATCCAAGTTGCGATAGCTATAAATAATGCAAAAATATATGCAGATCTTAGAGTAAAAGAAAGAATATCCCAAGAGTTAGAAGTTGCTTCAAGAATTCAAAAAACAATTTTACCTAAAAATATTACAAATATTTATGGACTTCAAATTACAAATTATTTTGAACCAGCAAAAGAGGTTGGTGGAGATTATTATGACTATACAATAAAAGATAATGAAAATGTTTCTATTACAATAGCAGATGTAAGTGGAAAAGGAGTTCCAGCAGCCTTTCTTATGGCATTAGGGCGTTCAATCTTAAAAACACTAGAAAGACAAGGACAAAGTCCAGCAGATAATCTTAGAAATTTAAATCAAATCATATATCCAGATATAACAGAGGATATGTTTATTACAATGCTTCACAGTAACTTTAATTACAAAACAAAAATTTTAACTTATTCAAACGCAGGACATAATCCACTTATAGTTTATAGAGCAAAAGAGGATAAAATTGAATTACATTCTGTAAAAGGTGTTGCAATAGGATTTATGCAGGGATATAATTATAAGCAAGGAGAACTAAAACTTGAAAAAGGTGATATAGTTCTTTATTATACAGATGGAATTACAGAGGCAGAAAATCCAAATAAAGAGTTATTTGGATTTAAAAGACTTGAAAAAGTTATTTATGACAATAGATATAATGATGTAGATACTATAAAAGAAAATATTTTAAATGAGATTAATATTTTTAGAAGAGATTATCCTCAGGTGGACGATTTAACTTTTGTTGTCATAAAAAACAATGAGTAATTAGATAGGAGATATATGGAAAGAAAAAAATGTGCTAATGTTGGGGGACAAGCTGTTATTGAAGGTGTAATGATGAGAAATGGTTCTCTTCTTGCAACAGCAGTGAGAAAAGCAAATGGAGAAATAGTTTATAAAAAAACTATTTTTTCAGATAAGAGAACTAAATTTACTAAAATTCCTTTTATAAGAGGAGCAGTAATTCTTTTTGATTCTCTTGTGATGGGAATAAAAGAACTTACTTTTTCAGCAAATCAAAGTGAAGAAAATGAAGAGGAACAATTATCAAATAAAGAAGCAATAATGACAACAGTTATTTCATTAGCTTTGGGAGTTGGACTTTTTATAGTTCTTCCATCTCTTATTGGTGGATTTATTTTTAAGGGGAATAGAATTCATGCTAATTTTATGGAAGCTATTTTAAGACTTATGTTCTTTTTAATATATATTTGGGGAATTTCATTTTCAAAAGATGTAAAAAGAGTTTTTGAATACCATGGAGCTGAGCATAAAACAATTTATACTTATGAAAATGGTGAAGAATTAACACCAGAAAATGCAACAAGGTATACAACTCTTCATCCAAGATGTGGAACAAGTTTTCTTTTAATAGTTATGCTTACAGCAATTATAGTTTTTAGTGCTATGGATTTTATAATTCCTGTACCAACAACTCATCTGGGAAGAGTTTTATTAAAGGTAGTTCTTCGTATTGTTCTAATGCCTCTTATAGCAGGAATATCTTATGAAATTCAAAGATACTCAAGTAATAATTTAGATAAATGGTGGGTAAAAATTCTTGCTGCTCCAGGTTTAGAATTACAAAAGATAACTACAAAAGAACCAGACAAAAGTCAATTAGAAGTAGCTATAGTAGCTATGAAGGCTGCTCTTGGACAAGAAATTGACAATGCAACAGAGGTATATAAATAATAATATTTTCCTGTATTAATTATAAAAAATTTTTAATACAGGAATTTTTTATAAGTTAGAGGGGGACAGATGAAAAAAGAAGTTTATTCAATAGATATAGATGAAGAAGGGAAATTTTTAGAAAGACCTAATAGATTTATATGTGAAGTAGAAATTTCAGATGGAAGAAAAGTTATAGCTCATGTTCATGATTCTGGAAGAATAAAAGAATTACTTTATAAAGGGAATATAGTTTCATTAAGAAAAGCTAAGGATATAAGTAAAAGGAAAACAGAATGGGATTTAATTTCAGCTAAGGCAGAAGATGGAGAAGATATACTTTTAAATTCATCTTTCCATAGATATATTTCTGAAAATATTTTAAAGGATAGTGAAATATCACCACTTGGAAAAATAGATTTAATTAAAGCAGAAGTTAAATATGGGCATAGTCGTCTTGACTATTTAATTGAAAAAGCTGGAGAAAGGATTTGGATAGAAGTAAAAGGAGTTTCACTTTCTGAGAATAAACATGCTATATTTCCAGATGCTCCAAGTGTAAGAGCTTCTAAACATCTTGAAACACTTATGGAATTAAAAGAAAAGGGAGATAGAGCAGGAGTATTACTTCTTATTTTTAGAGATTCAAATGATTTTTCACCAAACTATATAACTGATCCAGAATTTTCTGAAAATTTTTATAAGGCAATAGAAAGGGGAGTTGAAATATTTCCAGTTCAATTAAATCTTGAAAAAGGAAAAATTTATTATACAGATAAAAAAATAGAAATTCTTCCTAAAAAATAAAAAAGGACCGTTGAAATATAACAGTCCTTTTTTACTATTAAGCTTCGTATTTAGAAGTTTTTTCAATAAGTTTATCAATAATTTTTTCCATAGCTTCATGAGCAGCATTTTTTTCATTAGAAGCTATATAAGGATTTCCGCTATCTCCTGCCTCAACAATTCCAGGAACCATAGGAACTTTTCCTAAAAAATCAACATTTAAATCTTTAGCAGCTTTTTCTCCACCACCAGTTTTAAAGATATCAATTCTTTCTCCACAATGAGGGCAAACAAATCCACTCATATTTTCAACTATACCAAGAACAGGCATACCTACCATTTGAGAGAATTTAACAGATTTTCTTGAATCAAGTATAGCAACATCTTGAGGTGTTGTTACAATAACACTTCCATCTAAATCTCCTAAAGATTGTGCAATAGTAAGAGGTTCATCTCCTGTTCCAGGTGGAAGATCAACAACAAGATAGTCTAGTTCTCCCCAATTAATATCTCCTAAGAATTGGTGAATAGCTCCCATTTTTGCAGGACCTCTCCAGATAACAGGATCATCTGATGTTTGAAGGAAGAAACTTAGAGAAACAACTTTAAGTTTTCCATCAAGAAGAGAAAGAGGATCAAATGTAGGCATTTTATATCCTTCTTTTCCAAGCATTAAAGCAATATTTGGTCCGTGAATATCTACATCAACAATCCCAACTGTGTATCCTTTCATTGCAAGTCCATAAGCGATATTTGTAGACATAGTAGATTTTCCCACTCCACCTTTACCACTCATGACTACTATTTTATGTTTAATTTTTTCCATGTTGCTTTTAACCCTTAAGTCAAGATCACTCATAGGTTTAGTTCCATGATTAGTCATATTATTTCATCTCCTCATCTAAATATATTGTTTACAAAAATAATCAAATATCATGCCTTATAATTATACTCCTGAAAGCATTTTGTGTCAATGTAACAAAGTCATATTCTTTGAGGATTAAATTTTTTAGATAAAAAATTAATCAATAAATTCTTCAAGAGAGAATAAAAGTTCTTCTTTTTTTTCTTCAAAATTTCCAAGTTTTCTTAAATAAACTTCTTCACCAAAAATTTTAATTTTAAAGTCAAGGATTTCTTGAACTAAATTTTTCTTGTTTACTTTTCTTTTATCAAAAAGCAAAGCTCTTTTTTCTAGTTCTCCATCAATATCAATAATAAGCATATTTTTTTTGAACTCTATAATTTCTACTTCAGAAACTCTACCCATAAATTCTCTGTATTCAAGATTTGCTTTTCTATTTTCTGCGTTTACTCTTTTATTTTCTGTTCTTTGTTTTATAGCTTTTTCTTGTAAAATTCTTGTTTGTTTTCTTTTTGCTTTTATTTTTGAATATGCTTTTCCTTTAGGTTTATTTTTACTAATAACTTCCATAATTCCTCCTAATTAAATCTTGACTATATATTTTATCATAAGAGATATTTTTAAACAAGGAAATAAAGAAATAAAAGTATAAAAACTTCCTATAAAAAAGAAAATATAGTATAATGAAATGTATAAATTATTGAGAAATTTAAAAATAAAAGGAGGAAAAAGAAACTGAAAATTATAAAATATCAGTTTTCTTTAATTTTAATGAATAAAGAGGCAATAGTAATTGGAGCAGGTCTTGCTGGTAGTGAAGCAGCTTATCAACTTGCAGAGAGAGGAATAAAAGTAAAGCTTTATGAAATGAGACCATTAAAAAGTACAGAAGCTCATAAAACAAAAAACTTTGCAGAATTAGTTTGTAGTAATTCTTTAGGAGGAGATCATCTTGGAAATGCATCTGGACTTATGAAAGAAGAACTTAGAAAAATGGGTTCTCTTCTTGTAAAAGTTGCAGATGAATTTAGAGTTCCAGCAGGACAAGCTCTTGCAGTTGATAGAGAGGGATTTTCAGAAAAAATTACAGGAATTTTAAAAAATCACCCTAATATAGAAGTAATAAATGAAGAGATAACAGAAATTCCACAAGATAAAATAGTTCTTATAGCAAGTGGACCATTAACATCAGAAGAACTTTCAAAAAAAATACAAGAGCTTACTCACTCTGATTATTTATATTTTTATGATGCAGCAGCTCCAATTGTAACTCTTGAATCAATAGATATGGATAAAGTATATTTTCAATCACGTTATGATAAGGGAGATGGAGAGTATATAAATTGTCCAATGAATGAAGAGGAGTATAAGAAATTTTATGAAAATCTTATAACTGCAGAGAGAGCACCACTTAAAAAATTTGAAGAAGAAAAATTATTTGAAGGTTGTATGCCTGTTGAAAGAATAGCTGGAAGAGGAGAAAAAACACTTTTATTTGGTCCACTAAAACCAAAAGGGTTAACAAATCCAAGAACAGGAAAAAGGGATCATGCAGTTGTTCAATTAAGACAAGATGATAAAGAGGGAAGATTATATAATATAGTAGGTTTTCAAACAAATTTAAAATTTGGAGAACAAAAAAGAGTTTTTTCAATGATTCCAGGACTTGAGAATGCAGAATTTATAAGATATGGAGTTATGCATAGAAATACTTTTATAAATTCAACAAAACTTCTTACACCAATGCTTAATATGAAAGAAAATGAAAATATTTTCTTTGCTGGACAGATAACAGGTGGAGAAGGATATGTTGCAGCTATGGCAACAGGAATGATTGCAGGAATAAACATATATAATAAGATAATGGGAATTGAACCATTTATCTTAGATGATAGAAGTGCAATAGGATCTATGATAAAATACATAACAGAAGAAAAAGATGATTTCCAACCAATGGGTCCAAATTTTGGAATGATAAGAACTTTAGAAGGTCCAAAAATCAGAGATAAAAGAGAAAGATATAATAAAATCTCTAATATAGCTTTAGAATATCTTGAAGAAAAGTTAAAATAAAAGGAGAAATAATGGATTTCACTTTATTTGAAAAATATATAAAAGAGTTTTTGTTCTACTCAGAGTTTAGTGAAGAAAAGAGTAGAAATACAATAATATCTATAAAAAAGGATTTGGAACAATTAAGGGATTTTTTGATGGGAGAAAAAGATATAGAGAATATAACAAAAATTTCTCCAATAATGATAAGAGGATTTTTATTAAAAATGCAAAAAGATAATATAGGAAAAAGATCTTTGAGTAGAAAACTTTCATCTGTAAAAATTTTTTTTAGATATTTAAAAAAGAATGGAGTAATAAAAATAGATCCCACACAAACAGTTTCAGCTCCAAGTTTTCAAGTAGAAACACCAGATATTCTTTCTCTTGATGAGATTCAAAAATTAAGAGATATTATAGATACAACTAAATGTAGTGGTTTAAGAGATAGACTTATTATAGAACTTCTTTTTTCTTCAGGAATAACTTCTCAAGAACTTCTTTCTTTAGGTGAGAATGTTTTTAATTTAGAAGAGAGAGAACTTATCGTAACAAGCGGAAAAAACAGTAGGGTTGTTTTTTTTAGTGAAAGAGCAAGAGAATATTTTAAACGTTATATTGAAGCTAAAAAGGAAAAATTTAAAGAAAGATATAATAAAGACATACTTTTTGTAAATAACTCTGCTACAAGATTGAGTGATCGTTCTTTAAGAAGACTTATAGATAGATATGCTTTATCAGCAGGAATAACAAGGGAGATAAGCCCTTATAGTTTTCGTCATACCTTTGGTGCATATATGATTTCTCATGGAATGGATATATTTTTCTTAAAAGAACTTTTAGGTCATATAAATATAGAAACAACTAAAATGTATCAGGAAATAATAAAAAAACCAACTATATTAAAAAGTCTTAAGATGTTGGAAGAATAAGTAGGAGATAAAATGGAAAAGATAAGAGCAACAACAATAGTAGCTGTAAAAAAAGGAAATAAAGTAGCAATAGCTGGAGATGGACAGGTAACCTTTGGAGATACAGTTTTTAAATCAAAAGCTAAAAAAATAAAGAAAATAAAAGAGTATAATGTTCTTACTGGATTTGCAGGAGCAGCAGCAGATGCTTTTGCACTTTTTGAAAAATTTGAAGATCATCTTGAGGCATACAAAGGAAATTTAAAAAAGGCAGCAGTAGAACTTGCTAAAGAGTGGAGAAATGATAAAGCTCTAAGAGTTCTTGATGCTATGCTTATTGTTGCAAATAAAGAAAATATACTTGTTCTTTCAGGAAACGGAGATATAATTGAACCTGATGAAGAAGTAACTGCAATAGGAAGTGGGGGAAGTTATGCTTATGCAGCAGCAAAAGCACTTCTTATTCACACAGAAATGAATGTAGATAAGATAGCAGAGGAAGCTATGAAAATAGCATCATCAATATGTATATATACAAATTCTAATATATCTGTTGAAAAAATATAATTGGGGGAAGAAATGGCAAAAAAATGTATAGGATGTGGAATTGAATTACAAGGTGAAGATAAAAATAAAAGAGGTTATCTTCCACAATCAGTTTTAGATGGAGATAATAAAGAACTTTATTGTCAAAGATGTTTTAAAATAAAAAACTATGGTGAATATATACCAATAGAAATGACAAGAGATGATTATAGAGAAGAAGTAAAAAAAGCTCTTCCTGAAGCAGATGTAGCAATAGCTGTTTTTGATATTATAGATTTTGAAGGATCATTTGATGATGAGATATTAGATATTTTAAGAGAGATGGATTCTATTGTTGTAGTAAATAAAATAGATCTTATTCCAGATGAAAAGCATCCATCAGAAGTTGCAAATTGGGTAAAAGAGAGATTAGGAGAAGAGGGAATTGCTCCTCTTGATGTTGCGATAGTAAGTAGTAAAAAAGGATATGGAACAAGTGGAATATTTAAAAAGATAAATCATTTCTATCCACAAGGAGCAAGAGCTATTGTACTTGGTGTAACAAACGTAGGAAAATCAAGTATAATAAATAGACTTATAGGAAAAAATGTTGCAACAGAATCAAAATATCCAGGAACAACCTTAAAAAGTTCAAAAAAATCTTTAACAAATGCAAATATAACTTTAATAGATACTCCAGGGCTTATACCACAAGGAAGATTTTCAGATTTAGTATGTGAAAAATGTAATCTTGATATAGTTCCTTCTGGAGAAATTTCTAGAAAAACATATAAAGAAGGAAAAGATAGAGTAATTTTTATTGGTGGAATGGTAAAAATGAAAATAGTAAATACTGGAGAATTAAAACCAATATTCTCAGTTTATGCTTCAAAAAATGTAACATATCATGATACAAATTTAGAAAAAGCTAATGAGATGGAAAGAGATGGAAGAGTAGACTTATTTTCTCCGCCTTGTGAAAAATGTGCTGAAGAATATAAAAAAGAGAAAATTGTAACAGAGAAATTTACAGTTGAGTCAGGAGAAGAACTTGTTTTTAAAGGTCTAGGTTGGGTTTCAGTAAAAAGAGGTCCTCTTGAAATAGAGATTACATATCCAGAAAAAGGAGAAATAATAATAAGAGACGCTTTTATAAAACCTAAAAGATAGGTGAAAATAGAGATGGATAATAAAGAAAAAAATAAAGGTATGGGAATTATAATAGAAGTTATAGTAATAATAATTATTATTTTCCTTCTTATATTTTATGCAGTAATTCCAAATGTGAGTGATTTAAAATATATGAGAAAAGCTGAAACAGTCCAAAAAGATTTAAGAGAACTAAGAATTGCTCTTGAAGAATATTATCAACTTACAGGAGAATATCCAGAACTAAGTAGACCAGGAGCTTGTGATAATTTAAGAATTCTAGATTATGTTAATGAAAAGGGAGAGAAAGTTTCTTTTGCAGATATCTATAAAAAAGATAAAATTCCTGTTACTCCAGCAGGAAATGGAATTTATTATAATAACAGAGTTTTTGATAATAATGATTTTAAAAAAATAAATGGTCTTGCTGGTTGGAATTATGATTATAGTGGTCAAACAGGAGAAATTCATGCTAATTTAAAAACAAATACATATTTTCAAGAAGTTGATTGGAGTGAACAATAATAATATAATAAATTTTTAAGATGAGAATAAAGTTTGTCAAAAAATAGGATCTGTGTTAAAATACTCTTTGGGTGTTTAAAATAGACTATTTTAAATTGGAGGAAATTAATGAAATATGATATAATTTTTCTTGGTGGAGGACAGGCTGGAATATTTGGTGCTTATGAAGCAGTAGAAAAAAACAGTCAACTTAAAGTTCTTGTAATTGATAAAGGAAGAATGCTTAAGAATAGAGTTTGTCCAAAAGAAACTTTAGGTAAGTGTGTAAATTGTCCTACTTGTGCTATTATTTATGGAGTAAGTGGAGCAGGAGCATTTTCAGATTCCAAATTTAATATGGATTATAAGGTTGGTGGAGATGTCCACACTATAACAGGAAAAGAGGTTGTGAATCAAACAATAAAAGATGTTGTTTCTGTATATAGAAAATTTGGATTCAATGAAGAGCCAAGTGGATTAAAATATAATACAAAAATGGAAGAAATAAAAAGAAGATGTATAGAACATGGAATTCAACTTGTTGATACTCCTACAATGCATCTTGGAACAGATGGTTCTAGAAAACTTTATACTATGCTTGTTGATTATCTTATTGAAAAAAATGTAACTTTTGTAACTGAAAGAGAAGTTGAAGAGTTAATTATAGAAGATGGAAAAATTAAAGGGGCAAAAGTTAGCTATAAAGGACAAATGGAAGAATATTATGCAGATAATGTTGTTTTAGGAATGGGAAGAAGTGGAGCTCATAAAGTTATGGATTTATGTCATAAGCATGGTGTAAATTATCAAAATGGAGCAATAGACATTGGTGTTAGAGTGGAAATTCCAGATATTATAATGAAAGATATAAATGAAAATTTCTATGAAGCAAAAATGATTTATTACACAAAAACATATAACGATAAGATGAGAACTTTCTGTAGTAATCCAAGTGGGTTTATTGCAGCAGAAAAACATGCTGATGATGTTATTTTAGCTAATGGACATGCCTATAAAGATAAGAAATCAACAAATACAAATTTAGCACTTTTATGTACTAAAACATTTACAAAACCATTTGATAAACCTTTTGAATATGCAACAGCTATTGCAAATCTTTCATCAATGCTTACAGGTGGAAAACTTCTTCTTCAGTCATATGGAGATTTAAAACTTGGAAAACGTTCAACAGATGAAAAATTAGAAAGGCTTAATATAGTTCCAACAACAACAGATTATGTTGCTGGAGATATTTCACTTGCTTGTCCAAAAAGGATTTTAGATAATATAATGGAATTTATAGAGGCACATGATAAAATAACTCCAGGATTTGCATCAGCAGATCTTTTACTTTACTTCCCAGAAATAAAATTTAGAAGTACAAGAATGGAAATAGATAAAAATATGATGACAAATATAGAGGGACTTTATGCTGCTGGAGATAGTTCTGGTTATGGAAGTGGTCTTAATATAGCAGCTGTAATGGGAATGTTAGCAGTTAGGCATATTTTGACAAGATATTAATTTATAAAGAGTATGTCTATTGACATATAATTAAATAAATTTTTGATAAAATAATTTTGAGATAAATGATATCCTATTATGAGAATTTTAAATAGGAAGGATTGTTTATCTCTTTTTTTTAGAAAAAAAAGACTGTTACTAAATTGCAACAGCCCTCAAAAATTCTATATTTTTCATAAATTAATTAAAATCCAAATTGATCTTTTTTAGAAAATAATCCAAAAAGTCCACCTGTATGAATAAATAAAATATTATTAGAATCAGAAAAAGTTCCTTTTTTAAGTTCTGAGTATAAACCTTTCATAGCTTTTCCTGTATAAACAGGGTCTAAAATTATTCCTTCTGCTTCAGCAAAATCACAAATAAATTCAAGCTCTTCTGTTCTACTTAAAGCATACCCATCTCCAACATAACCATCTATAATAAACATATCCTCTTTTGTAATTTCAAAATCTTTATGAGGAATATAAGTTTTTGCTTCTTCTAATATAGAACAAACTCTATTTTTAAAAATTTCAGCAGTATCAGTTATATTTATTCCTACAATTTTTTTATTACTTCCTGTTATTTTATTTCCAAGATAAAGCCCTGCAAATGTTCCACCTGAACCAACTGTTGCAACAATTGTATCAAATGTAATTCCTAATTCCTTTTCTTGTTCTAAAATTTCATTGAAACAATTAACATACCCAAAAGTTCCTATTCCGTTTGAAGCTCCTTCAGGAATTATGTATCCCTTTCTTCCTTTTTCTTTTAATTCCTCTACTATCTCTTCCATTATCTCTTGTCTTCTATTTTTATAATCTTCACTAGAAATAATTCTAACATCTGCTCCCATTATTCTATCAAGAAGATAGTTTCCTTCTACTTCTGGCTTATCATCTGATTTTAAAACCAAAATAGATTTTAATCCTAATTTTATTCCTGCAGCAGCTGTTGCTCTTGCATGATTAGATTGAATTCCACCACAAGTAATAAGAGTGTCACAATCATTATTTATTGCTTCACTTATTGAGTATTCTAACTTTCTGATCTTATTTCCAGAAATTTCTGTTCCTGTTTGATCATCTCTTTTTATAAATATATGTTCCTTAAGCATTGTTGAAAGTTTTTCCAATCTTTCTATTTTAGTTGGAAAATTTCCAAGTTTAAGTTTTTTAGCTATCATTTTTATACCTCCAAAAAAATTTTTTAAATAATTATAAGACTTATAGCCATAACTCCCATTCCTAAAATCATACTATAAGTTGCCATATGATGTTCTCCATCCTTTTGTGCTGATGGTAAGAGTTCATCTAAAGCAATATAAATCATTATTCCTGATACTATTGCTAAAAGTATACCAAAAAATGTTTCACTCATATAGTTTCTTAAAAGTATATAACCAAAAATAGCACCTATTGGCTCTAAAAGACCTGAAAGAATTGCAAAAGAAAATGCTCTTAATCTATTTCCTGTTGCATAATATATTGGTGCTGAAATAGCTATACCAACAGCTATATTGTGAATTGCTATTGCTAAAGCTACTGAGAAACCTAAAGTCGTATCTTTTAAAACAGAAGTAAAAATTGCTATACCTTCTGGAAAATTATGAATTGCTATTGCAATAGCTGTCATAACTCCCATTCTATAAAGAGAGTTGTTATTACAACAATGGCAACAATCTTTTTCCTCTTTTTCGTGATTACCTAAACAAAATTTTTCTGTAAAAATCATAAAAATCATTCCAGAAAAAAATGAAAGTACTGTAATCCATAAACCTTTTTCTTCTCCAAAACTTTCTACTAAACTTTCTCTTGCTTCAGGAAAAATTTCTATAAATGCTACATATATCATAACTCCACAAGCAAATCCTAATGAAGATGCAAGAAATTTATGGTTAGTTTTCTTACCCATGAATGAAAAAATACTACCTATTCCCATAGCAAGTCCTGCAAATAAAGTTAAGGTAAATGCTGTTAAAATATTTCCAGTTTCCATTTTATTCTCCTTTTCTTTTTTTCTAAAATTATTCTTTCATTATTATATCATAAAATAAAATTTTTTCACCTTTTATTTTTTACTAAAAAAATAAAGAATCTTGAAAAATAAAAGCCAAAAATACAGTTTTATCTTCTGTATTTTTGGCTAAAATTCAATTATTCGTATTTTGTCCAAATTTGTTTTTTACCTATAAGTCCTTTTTTATCAATAGAACCTTTAACTAAAAGTTTTCCATCAGCTTGAAGTTTCATATAACTATTGTATATTTTTCCATTAGTAGGATTATAAATTTTTCCATTTTCAAATTTATCTTCTTTTTCAGAATAATCAAATCCACTCACAAAATCTATACCTCTTAAAGTACGATTTCTTAAATTTTTATCTGGATTTTCTAAATCCATTTTTTCTTTTCCAACAAATTCACCTTCAGTATAAACTGGCATTGTTAATTCTACTATTTTTCCATTATATTTTTTATCTGATGTTTCATATATTTCTACTATCACTTGATTACCATTATCAGCTTTTTCTGTTATCCATTTACCAACCACTTTTTCTGGTCCTGCAAAAGTAAATGATGAAGTTAATAAAAATATTAATGCTATTTTTTTCAAAATGAGTCCTCCTTAAAAATAAAATGACATATGTTTTATTATATCATATTTTTTCTTAGAAGATATAAATATTAAATTTTATTTTATAATCCCTTTGCTATGTTATCAAGTTTAATTGCTGTTAAAAGTACATCTTCAAGATCTTCAAGATATAACATATTTGGACCATCACATGGAGCTTTATCTGGATCTGGATGAACCTCTGCAAATATTGCATCAACTCCTATTGAAAGTGCTGCTTTCATAAGAGGGAATACATATTTTCTTTCTCCACCAGAACAACTTGAAAGTCCACCTGGAATTTGTACTGAATGAGTTGCATCAAATACAACAGGGGCTCCAAATTTTCTCATTTCTAAAAGCCCTCTCATATCAACTATAAAGTTATTATATCCAAAAACATTTCCTCTTTCGCAAAGAAGAACTCCTTCATTTCCTATCTCTTGCATTTTTGTTACAACATTTTTCATATCCCAAGGAGCAAGAAATTGTCCTTTTTTTACATTTACAGGAAGTCCTGTTTTTCCTGCTGCAATTATAAGATCTGTTTGTCTGCAAAGAAAAGCAGGAATTTGAAGCATATCTACAACTTCTGCAACTTTTTCACATTGCCATGGTTCATGTACATCTGTTATTACAGGAACTCCTACTTCATCTTTAACTTTTTTTAAAATTCTAAGTCCCTCTTCCATTCCTACACCTCTAAATGAATGGATTGAAGATCTATTAGCTTTATCAAAAGAAGATTTAAAAATATAATTTATTCCTAATTTATCACAAATCTCTTTAATTTTTTTTGCTACCATTACAGACATCTCTTCACTTTCAATTGCACAAGGACCAGCTATAAGAGCAAATCTTTTATTTCCCCCAATAGTAAAATTTCCAACCTTTACTTCTTTTGTCATTTGTAAATTTTCTATCATATTATTCTCCCTTTAAAACTAAATTAGCCAAAGCTGATTGAACAGCCTCTCTATCATCAAAATGTCTTTTTTCCCTTCCAATAATTTGGTAAGTTTCATGACCTTTTCCAGCTATCACTATTATATCATCTTTTTTTGCATTTTGCACAGCTATCTCTATTGCTTTAGCTCTATCAATTTCAACAATATGATTATTTTTTTTCAATCCTTTTACTATTTCATCTATTATTTCTTGTGGATCTTCTGTTCTTGGATTATCAGAAGTTACTATTGCAAGATCACTGTATCTTTCTGCTATTTCTCCCATAACAGGTCTTTTAGTTCTATCTCTATCTCCACCACAACCAAAAACAGAAATTATTCTACCTGTTCTTAATTCATCTACACTTTTTAAAATATTTTCAAGTGCATCTGGAGTGTGGGCATAATCAACTACAACTGTAAAATTTGCTTCTACTTTTACTGGCTCAAATCTTCCTGGTGCTCCATGAATATTTTCTATTTTAGAAATAATTTCTTCATCTTTCATTCCAATACATTTAACTGCACCTATTGCTCCTAATAAATTGTAGAGATTAAATTTTCCTAATAATTTAAGATTTATTTTGTATCTATTTTCAAATATTTTTAGTTCAACCTTTTGTCCATGTCTTGATATTTCTTCTAATTTTCCTGTAATATCTCCTTTATTAAGTCCATAAGAAATCCCACTTGTATACTCTAAATATTTTTTACCATACTCATCATCTATATTTATTACAGAATTTCTTTTATCTTTTAAAAGTGAATATATTTTTTTCTTTGCATTAAAATAGTTTTCTATATTTTTATGAAAATCCATATGGTCATTTGTTAAGTTTGTAAATATAGCAACATCTAAATTAAGCATATTTACTCTGCCAAGTTCAAGTCCATGAGAACTTATTTCCATTACTAAGTATTCTAATTTTTTATCAATAGCTTTCTTACACATTTTTACAATATCAAGAGCCATAGGTGTAGTGTTTGGTGCTGGAATTATTTCATCTCCTATTTTATATTCAACTGTTCCTAATCTTGCTGTTTTTTCTTCTCCTAACAAAGATTCTAAAATATATGTTGTTGTTGTTTTTCCATTTGTTCCTGTAACACCTATAATTTTTATATTATTTTGTGGATAACCATAAAAGTTAGAAGCTATTTTTCCCATATCTTCATTTAAATTTTCTATGTAATAATAGTTTATCCCTTCTATAAAAGAAATATCTTTTCTTGATACAAATATTGTTTCAGCACCTTTTTCTACTGCTTTTTCTATAAATTCATGACCATCAACTGTATGCCCTTTAAGTGCTAAAAATATATCTCCTTGTCCTATTTTTCTTGAATCATATTCCATATTCTTAGCCAAAATATTTTCTTTTATTTCTTGAAGTATTTCATATTTTATTCCATTTAAAATTTTTTGTATTTCCATTTTTATCTTGTTCTCCTTGTTTCGATATTCTTCTAACATTATATTATATAATATTTTTTAATAATCATCTATTCTTCAAAGTAATTTTTTATATGTTCATATTATTTTTTTTATAAATTTTTTTCTTTTTTTGTTCATTTTATTTGTACATAAAAAGAGCTATTATAAAATTATAATAGCTCTTTCTTATATTAATTTTTTACAAGATTTTTTTCTGTAATTCCGAAAAATGATTTTTCAGCTATATATATTACTGCTCCATTAAAAATAAATGCTGGAATTATCTCATATAAATATTCTCCATATCCTAAATGTTTCCATAAAATGATTGTAATTGTTCCAGCTATCATTCCTGTAAAAACACTTTTCCAATGAAGCTTTCTAGAATATAAAGTCATAAGAACTGCTGGACCAAATACTCCTCCAAATCCTGCCCAAGCATAAGCAACCATTGATAAGACTTTAGCACTTGGATTTAAAGCTAAAGTATAAGCTACAACTGAAATTATTATTATCCCTATTCTTCCTGTCCAAATTTTTTCTTTTTCACTTGCATCTTTTTTTATATATCTATAAAAATCTTCTGTTAGTGTTGAAGATGATACTAAAAGTTGAGAGTCTATTGTTGACATTATTGCTGAAAGGATAGCAGCAAGAAGAACTCCACCAACCCAAGGATTAAATAATTTTGCTATAAGATATATAAATATTTTTTCAGAATCTCCATTTAATTCGCTTACAGAAGTAAATACTGCAATTCCTGTTATTCCTACTGCAATAGCTCCTATTAATGAAATTACAACCCATATCATAGCTATACGTCTTGCTTTTACTAACTCTTTTATAGATTTAACACTCATAAATCTAATTAAAATATGAGGCTGTCCAAAGTATCCTAATCCCCATGCAATTGATGAAATCATTGCAAGTATTTCTGCTGTTCCACCACCATTAAATATTCTAAGAGAAATATTTCTTGTTTGCATAGCTATTTCTATTCCGTCAATTCCACCACCATGAAAATATGCAACAGTTGGCACTACTATTATTGCAAAAAACATTATTCCACCTTGGAAAAAGTCTGTCCAACAACAAGCAAGGTATCCACCCATAAATGTATAGAAAATAATAGTGAATCCACCAATTAATACAGCAATTTTATAATCTATTCCTAAAATACTTTCAAATAATTTTCCTGCTGCAACAAGCCCTGAAGCTGAATATATTGTAAAAAAGAAAAGTATTACCATAGCAGAAAATATTCTTATATATCCTTTTTCATCACCTAATTTTTTACTTAAGAAATTAGGAATAGTCATTGTATCAGTTTCTTCTGTTTGCACTCTTAATTTTTCTGCAACAAATCTCCAGTTTAAATATGTTCCAAGAGCTAATCCTAAAATTACCCAAATTTGACTCATTCCTGAAAGGTATACAGCTCCTGGAAGTCCCATAAGAAGCCAACCACTCATATCACTAGCCTGTGCTGAAAGTGCTGTAACCCAAGAACCTAATCCTCTTCCACCGATTATATAATCCTCTGAACTTGTCGTCTTTTTATAAAAATAAACTCCTACACCCATTAAAAATATTAAATATATACCAAAAGTAACTAAAGTTTCCATTTTCGCCATTTCTAAATGCCTCCTACAAATTTATTCTAAAATTTTATTCTTCTTTATCACCATACATTTTTTTATATTTAGTTTTACCCTTTCGGGAAATCTCACATTAATGTTTTTCATAATCTATATCCTCCATTAAATTTTTTATCAAAACAAAAAGACCATTCAAACATTTTTACACGTCTAAATGGTCTTTATAATTAAGAAGTAAAATTTTGATTTTGTTTTTCTTTAATTACAAGTTCCATAGACGCAAATTCAATTCGTCTTTTAATCACAAAATGAATTTGCATCTATGAAAATTTCACAAACACAAATTCCTTCTACGGAACCATGGGGTTAAATGTAATTGAAAGTAAAACTTTTTTAATCATCTTTCTCTCCTTTAATTTTTTATTTATCTAAATTCGATTATACATCTTTTTAATTTAAAAGTCAAATTTTTATAATACTTCTTCAAGAATTTCAATGAGTAAATTTATACTTGTTGCTTTTATCATTCTATCAATGATATCATGATTATCTATTATTTCCATAAGTTTTGAAAGAATATCTATATGACTTTTATTTGTTACAGCTCCAAGTACAAAAATAAGATATACTTTTTCACTTAAATTTTCATCAAAAATAACTCCATCATTAATTTTTAAAAGTGATAGACAATCTTTTATAACACCATCTTCTGGTCTTGAATGAGCAAGAGCTATTGTATCATTTATAACTATATAAGCTCCAAATTTTTTTATATTATTTATCATCGCTCTTATATAATTTTCAGTTATAGAATTATCTAAGATTAGAGGTTTAGCTGCAAGTTTTATAGCATTTTCCCAATTTTCTATTTTATCAATTATATTTATTTTATTCCTTTTATCTTCTCCTAACATAAATTATCATCTCCTATTGTTTTGTTTTTATTATAGCATATTTATTAAACATAGTAATACTAAAAAATTAATAATACTTTTATGAAGATAACAATATTTTTAGAAATTTTTAATTATAACATTAAAGCTGCTGCTCCTTTTATTCCTGCATCATTTCCAAGAATACCAAGCACTATTTCAAAATTATTTAATGTTACACCTAAAGCATACTTAGGTAATTTTTCTTTAACTCTATCAAGAAGAATATCTCCTGCAAGGGCAACTCCACCACCTAAAATAACTTTTTCAGGATTTACTATATTTAAAATATTTCCTATTCCCATAGCTAAATATTCTGCTTCATAATCAACTAAATCAAGGGAAAATTTATCTCCCTCTTTAGCTGCATCAAAAATATCCTTAGCTTCTAATTTTTCTATATTTCCATCTATTTTTTTATAAAGTAAATTAGTTTTATCTACAAGAAGTCTTGAGATAGCTTCTCTTTCTATTCCTGTAGCTGAGGCATAGGCTTCAAAGCAACCTTTTTGTCCACATCCACAAAGTTTTCCATCTTTTACAAGTTTCATATGTCCTATTTCTCCACCTGCACCAGTAAATCCTGAAATAAGATTTCCATCTACATAAATTCCTCCACCTATTCCAGTTCCAAGAGCTATAGTTACACTTGAACTAGCACCTTTACCTGCTCCATATTTTGCTTCACCAAGAGCTATAACATTTACATCATTATCAAGTCTTGTTATTTTTCCACTAATTTTTTCAAAAATTTGTGACACATTTAAATTTTTTTCCCAAGGAAAATTTGCAAAAAATCCTACAACTTTTTTATTCATTACAGGACCTGGAATACCCATTCCAATACCTTTAAGTTCTTCTTCAGATATCTCAAGAGACTCTAAAAGTTCTTTTATTGTATTCCATATTCTTGTTAAAGTTATTTCTGTACCCTCAATAGAAAGAGTCTTTATACTTTTCTTAACAAGAATTTTTCCCTCTTCATTAACAATTCCTATTTTTGTATTTGTTCCTCCAATATCAACTCCTGCAATGTAAGCCATATTTTGTCCTCCATTTTTATATATTTGTGTACTAATATTATAATTAATATTTCATTTTTTATCAATCTTCTTTAAATTATTTTTAATTTATTAAAAAAAATAAACTTCTTGATAATTAAAAAATATAATGTTATACTAATTTTGTTAGAAAATTAAAGAGGTAGTGTTATGAAAAAGAATCACAAAACAATTTCATATTGGTGGTACTATTAAGTTTGTTTTTTTAATTTTTAATTAAAGATGCAAACTATTTTGTCATGTAAAACCAAATGAGATTGTATCACTATCTAAAAACTGAATTGATTTAGCCTGTGGTACTTCTACTACAGGCTTTTTTGATAATATATTTTAGGAGGATTTTTATGAAAAGAAGTTTATCTGGAATTCAGCCAAGTGGAACTCTTCACCTTGGAAATTATTTTGGAGCTATGAAACAATTTATAGAAAATCAAGATAAGGTAGAGGGATTTTATTTTGTTGCTGATTATCATTCTCTTACATCTCTTACAGAACCTGAGCTTTTAAGAGAGAGTACAAGAAATATTATTCTTGATTATCTTGCTCTTGGATTAGACCCTGAAAAATCTACTCTTTTTCTTCAATCAGATGTACCTGAGCATGTAGAACTTTCATGGCTTTTATCAAATGTTACCCCAGTTGGTCTTATGGAAAGAGGACATTCATATAAAGATAAAATAGCAAAAGGATTTTTTCCAAATACAGGACTTTTAACTTATCCTATTCTTATGACAGCTGATATTTTAATATATGATTCTGACATTGTTCCTGTTGGAAAAGATCAAAAACAACATCTTGAATTTGCAAGGGATATTGCAATGAAATTTAATCAACAATATAAAGTTGATTTTTTTAAACTTCCTGAGCCAATGATACTTGAAAGTGTTGCTGTAGTTCCAGGAACTGACGGGCAAAAAATGAGTAAATCATACGGAAATGTAATTAATATGTTTGCTCCAAAAAATGTTCTTAAAAAACAAGTTATGAGTATAGTTACTGACTCTACTCCTTTAGAAGAACCAAAAGATCCAAATAATAATATCACTGCTCTTTACAGACTTTTTGCTACAAAAGAACAAGTAAAAGAGATGGAAGATAAATTTATGGCTGGAAATTATGGATATGGTCATGCTAAAAAAGAACTTCTTGAAGCTATTCTTTCATATTTTGAAGAAGCTCGTGCTAGAAGGGAAGAACTTGCTAAAAATCCTGAGCTTGTAGATGAAATTTTAAGAAAAGGTGCTGAAAAAGCTCGTGCAATAGCTAGCAAAAAAATTGCTGAGGCAAAAAAAATAGTTGGATTAATGGGAAATATATATAGATAGTTTTTATTTAATTTTTCTCAAAAATAAAATTTTGTTGACAATTTAAAAAAAATTAGATAACATATCTACATAAAAAATGAATAAGTAACATGGCGCCCACAAGAGACTCATTAGGCAGGTTGATATACTGCTCATCTTGCTTGGGTGAATTGTAGGAAAATATAAGGTAACCCTTGAGGTTACCTTTTTTTTTAAATTTTTTAATTTTAAGGGAGGAAAATATGAAAAACTTAGATCACTTTAAATACATTAGAAGATGTATTGAAATTGCTGATGAAGCTGTTGCTAATGGTAATCATCCTTTTGGAGCTTTAATTGTTGACAAAGATGGAAATATTATTGTTGAATCTGGAAACATCGAAGTTACTGAAAAAGAATGTACTGGTCATGCTGAAACAACTGCTATGAGAAAAGCAGTAAAACTTTATTCTAGAGAATTTTTATGGGATTGTACTTTATATTCTACTGCTGAACCATGTTGTATGTGTACAGGAGCTATCTATTGGGGAAATGTTGGTAGAATTGTTTATGGAATAAGTGAAAAAGAACTTCTTGCTCTTACTGGAGCTGATGAAGATAATCCTACATTTGATATGCCTTGCAGAGAAATTTTAGCTAGGGGGCAAAAGCCTATTGAAGTAATAGGACCTATTGCTGATGAAGAACTTGCTAAAGAAATAGCAAAGGCTCATATTGGTTATTGGAATAAATAATAGAAAATAATAAAAGTTTTTACAAATTTATTATAAATAAATTTACTATGAAATGACTTAATCTTAAAGTTTGCTTCATTAATATTTTTAATTTCAAGGGGGGAAAATATAAAAATGTCACAAAACAAAAAAGGGATTGTAAAATTTCTTGATGAGAAATTTCTTATTTCTGAAAGAGGAGGAAGTATAAAGGGAGAATTTTTTGGTGGATTTACTACTTTTCTAACTATATCTTATATTATATTTGTTAATCCAGCTGTTCTTTCTCTTACAGGAATGGATAAAAGTGCTTTAGTTACAGTAACATGTGTAGCTACTGCTATTGGTTCTTTTTTAGGAGGAATTTTAGGAAATGTTCCTATTTCTCTTGCACCTGGAGTTGGGCTTAATGCTTTCTTTACTTTTACTCTTGTTATGGGAAATGGAATTTCGTGGCAAGACGCACTTGGAGTAGTTTTCTTTTCAGGAATTTTTTATTTAATTCTTGCTGTATGTGGAGTGAGAGAAAAAATTATAAACTCTATTCCTAAACAACTTTCAATAGCATCAACTGTTGGTATTGGACTTTTCTTATCACTTATTGGACTTAAAAGTATGGGAGTAATAGAAGCAAATTCTAAAACTCTTGTTCAAATAGCACCTATCACTTTACCAGTTGCTCTTTCATTTGCAGGTTTATTCTTAATGTATATTCTTGATATGAAAAAAATAAAAGGTGGAGTTTTAATAAGTATTGTTGTTATTTCTATTATTGGTATGTTTCTTGGAGAGGTTCCTATGCCTGAAAAACTTCTTTCATCTCCACCAAGCATGGCACCACTTTTTTTCAAACTTAATATATTTGGTGTAATAAATGCTAGTCTTATTGGTGCAATTTTCTCATTTATGTTTATTGACCTTTTTGATTCCTTAAGTGTTCTTATGTTTACTTATAAAGAAGTTCCATTTAAAAATGAAGAGGCTAGAAAAAAAGGACTTGGAAGAATGTTACTTGCTGATTGTTCTTCTACAATAATTGGAGCTCTTTTAGGAACAAGTACAGTTACTACTTATGGAGAATCAATAGCAGGTATAAAAGTTGGAGCTAGAACAGGACTTGCCTCTATATTTACAGGATTATTTTTTCTTCTTGCTCTTTTTATAGCTCCAATAGTTGAAGCTATTCCAGTTTTTGCTGTTGCTCCAGCTCTTGTTATTGTTGGAATATTTATGTTTAGAAACATTGCTCACCTTGATTTATCAAGTATGAAAGAATCTATTCCAGCATTTATGACTATAATATTTATGCCTATGACTCATAGTATAGCAATAGGATTAAGTATTGGATTTATTTCTTATATTATTATAAATGTTGCTTGTAAAGATTTCAAAAAGATTTCTTTAACTATGTGGTGTATAGGAATATTATCTGTTATCAACTTATTAATCTAATAAAAAAGTGGAGAATTTATCTCCACTTTTTTATTTTCAATATTTTCATCAGAGATTTTATTAAAAACGAAAAATAAAACTCCTAAAAAAATTATTAAATAAAAAATATTAACATAATCAATCCCTTTTATATATAACTAGACAGGTTAAAATGGTTATATATCATTATTTTTTATAATTTATAACATTTTACATAAGCAAAATCGTAGAAAGGGCTTACATCATTAGTAAAACTTAATATATATTCATTTCTTTTTTCTACTATTTTAA
>JAHHTB010000079.1 GCA_020024855.1 Fusobacterium sp. | reverse complement strand
AGAGAAAATCTTTTTAATTATTTTAAAGAAAAAAATATAAGTATAGATATATTAGTAAATAATGCTGGAATTGGAAGTATTGGAGAGTTTAAAAATATTAGTTGGGAAGAAAGTAATAAACTTATTGAACTTAATATAACTTCACTTACCCATATGACAAAACTTTTTTTAGATAACATAAATAGTCAAGAGAAAAGCGAAAAAAGAGGAATAATAAATCTTTCTTCAACAGCAAGTTTTCAAAGTGGTGGTCCATATGCAAATGTTTATTATGCTAGTAAAACTTATGTTAAATCTTTTTCTCTTGCTCTTTCAGAAGAACTTTCTAATAAAAATATAAGGGTGATGTGCCTTTGTCCTGGTCCTGTGAAAACAGATTTTAAGGGTATGAAAGAGATGAAAAAAAGTTTTTATATAATGACTCCAGAAGAAGTGGGAAAAATTGCTGTGAAAGATTATTTTAATAATAAGATAATATCTATACCAGGATATTTTAATAAATTTTTTGTTTTTCTTTCAAAATTTATCCCTAAAAAATTAGAACTTAAGATAATTAAAAGGATTCAGATAGGGAAAATATAAGATGTAAATATTGACATTTTATATTAATAGTGTTATACTTAGCTTAAGTTTAATTTTAAGTGTATAATTAATTATAGTTTATTAAACACAATTTTTTTATAAAAATTGTGTTTTTTTTTGCTCTCTTTTAAAAACAAATTACTATATTCTTAATATTTCTAGTAAAATAAATAACTGTATAAAATTTTATAACTAATTATACAAATATTATTTTAATTTAGGAGGGAATATTATGAAAAAAGTTTTATTTGGGTTATTTGCATTATCAACTTTAGCTTTTGCAGGGGAAACAAATCTTTATTTAAGAGCTGGTGCAGATTTAAATGGAAAGTATGATGTATTTAAAGATGAAGAAATGAAGCTTAATAAAAAAGATGCTGATGATTTTTCTTGGGAGATAGCAGTAGAAGCTACAAGAGAAGTTTATTCTAATTTAGAATTAGGACTTGGAGTTGCTTATCAAAAGCATGGAGATCCTAAAAAATTTACAGATGTTTATACATATACTGATCAAGATAGTGATACATATGATTGTGTAGATAATTATGAAATGCCAGGATATACTTCAGTTCCTTTATATGTAGTAGCAAAGTATAACTTCAATGCTATAAACAATTTTGTTCCATATGTTAAAGCTAATTTAGGATACTCTTTAAATGATGAAAATGGAGATTTTAAATATTTTGGAACAGAACGTGATGTAAATACTAATAAAGTAGAATCTGATTCTTTAAAAGGTGATGTAAAAATAAAGAATGGATTATATTATGGAATAGGTGCAGGATTTGAATACAATAATTTCACAATGGATTTAATGTACCAAGTAAATGAAGCTAAAGCAGAGCTTACATTAAATGATGGTTATGAAGTTGAAAAATATAAAAAAGACTATGATTATTCAAGAATAACACTAGGATTTGGATATAAATTTAATTTTTAATATAAATATAAAAGTGCTAATAAAAAAGGGCTGTTACTTAAATGGTAGCAGTCCTTTTTTATTAAGAAATTGATGAGTGGTTCATAATAATTATTTTTCAACTTTTTTTACAATATTTAATTGATATAATTCTGTATTCATATATAATTCATTGTAATCGAAAAGTTCTCCATTTGTTAGATATGTTATATTAGAAAGTTTTAGGATGGGTATTTTTGAAGAAATTTTCATTTTTTCAGCTATTTCTTCAGGAGCAAATACAGGTGTTATATTTTGGTATGAGATAGATATATCCATTCCATGTTCACGAGCATATTCATATTTAGACCCTTCTAATATTTTTACAGATATTTCAGGATGTTTTGCCACTTCCATATATGTTTTTTCAAAAAGTATAGGGTCATTGTCAGCAAAACGAAGCCGTTCAATATAATAGATTTTTTCTGTAGGTTTAAGTCCCATAATTCTTCCTATATGTTCTCCAACTTTTGTTATATAAAATGTTTCAACAATAGACCAAGGTTTTTTTCCCATATCTCTCATATCTTCAGAAAAACTTTTTAGAAGAGGTGAACGTTTTAAAGTATTTTCTTTGGAAACAAAAGAACCTTTTCCCTGAATTCTATAAATTATACCTTTATAAGTAAGGTTATTTAATGCTTGACGAACAGTAACTCTTGAACAATTAAAAAACTCAGATAATTCTGCTTCCGTTGGAAGAATATCATTTGGTTTATAATGATTACTTTGAATATTTTCAACTATATAACTTTCTATTTTTTGATATTTTGAAATTTTTTTTTCTTCCATAAATCTTTATTATGATAAATACAGTAAATATATTTATCTTTTTATCCTCCTTTTTATAACAACATTTCAATAAATAATACAAATCTTATAATATATATAATACAACATAAAATTTGTATTGACAAGTTATTTTTTATAAACTATAATCAGATTAATAAATAGTATTAAAATAATATTAGGAGGTTAATTATGGAAGAAAAAGTTAGTTTAAAAGACAGTTTATTAGCTTTAGGGCAGCAATTAGGTAAGGCAATTATGATGCCTATATCAATACTTCCTGTAGCAGGTTTATTGTTAGGAATTTCAGCTGCATTATCATCAGGAGCAGTTATAAAAGCTTATTCAGTATTAGATAATTCAGTTTTACAAGGATTATTTAAATTAATGAATGCAGTAGGTAATGGAGTTTTTGCGGCTTTACCACTTATATTTTCAGTTGGTATAGCAGCAGGTCTTGCAAGAGGTGAAAAAGGAGCTGCTGGTCTTTCAGCTGTTGTGGGATATTTTGTTCTTTTAACAGGAACAGGTGCTTTTTTAAGTATATTTAATATGGGAGCTCCTGCAGGAGCAGATATTCGTCTTTATGGGCAAGCAGTTCAATTCGGAATAAAAACATTAAATATGAATGTTTTTGGTGGAGTACTTGCAGGGATCGTAACAGGAGTTGTTCATAATAAATATTATAAAACTAAACTTCCTGATGTTTTAGCATTCTTTGGAGGATCAAGATTTGTTCCTATTATCAATACAATTATATTTATGATAATTTCTTTAGCTATGGTATTTATATGGCCAGCCATAGCATCTATAATTTCTTATTTTGGTGTTTTAACTCAAGGACTTGGAATTGTAGGGGCATTTATTTATGGGCTTATTCTTAGAGGTTTTTATATAATTGGACTTCATCATGTGTTTTATCTTCCATTTTGGACTACAGCGGCAGGAGGGACATTAGAAGTTGGAGGAAAAATTATTGAAGGATGGCAAAGTATTTTTCTTGCTCAATTAGCTGATCCAAATACAGCTCATTATTTTTCTAACATTGCTCTTTACAACAGTGGAAGATACTTCCATATGTTATTTACAATGCCAGCTATATGTCTTGCTATGTATACAGCTATTCCTAAAGGACCAAAAAGAAAAGCTGCTTTTGGATTTTTATTCTCTATAGGACTTACAAGCTTTTTAACAGGAGTTACTGAACCTATATCATTTGCATTATTATTTGCTTCACCTTTATTATTTATTGCTGAAGCTATATCATTTGCAATTTCATTTGTAATTGCAGCATTAGCAAAAGTAACTATTGGTTCAACTTTCTCAGCAGGATTAGTAGAATTTCTATTATTTGGAGTTTTCCAAGGAAACTCAAAGACTAATTATATTTGGATAATAATTTTAGGAGTTCCAATTTTTGTAGTAAATTATTTTTTCTTCAAATTCTTAATAGAAAAACTTAATGCAAAAACTCCAGGAAGAGAAGACGATGAAGAACAAGAAAAATCTTTAAAAACAAAATATACTTCAGGGCAAGCCAAAGATATAATAGTTGCTTTGGGAGGAATGGAAAATATAACTGATTTAGATAACTGTGCAACTAGACTTAGAGTGACAGTAAAGAAACTAGATGTAATAAACCAAGAATTATTAAAACAAACAGGTGCTCATAATGTTGTAGTAAGAGGAAAAAATCTTCAAGTTATATATGGTCCAACTGTAAACTTAATAAGAACAGAAATTGATGAATATATTTCAACACTATAATATAATTTAAAATTAGGATAGTGATTATTCATGAATGAAAAAAATAAAGAAATAATAGAAACATTAAAAAATGGTTTAATATTATCTTGTCAGGTAAAAAAATCAGATCCTTTATATTCTCCAGAGATAATAGAAAAGCTTGTAATGTGTGGAGAGTGGGGAGATACTTGTGGATATAGAATAAATACTCCAGAAAATATCTCTAAAGTAAGAAAAATTACGGATAAACCTATAATAGGGTTATGGAAAATAAATTCAGAGACAGAAGATGTTTTTATTACTCCTACAATGAAAGAAGTAGATGAAATAGTAAAAGCTGGAGCTGATATTTTAGCAGTAGATGCTACAAATAGAATAAATAGTAATGGAAAAAAGGCATATGAGATAATAAAAGAAATAAAAGAAAAATATCCTAATCATCTTATTCTTGCAGATGTAAGAAATGCAGAAGAAGCAAAATATGCTTTAGAGTTAGGAGCACATATGGTTGCTCCTACTCTATATAGATTTGGTGATAATCCTAAATCAACAGATTCTCCTGATTTTGAAGAATTAGCAAAAATGGTACAGATTTGTAAAGGATTAGGAATTGTGATAATGGAAGGGAAAGTATCTACTCCTGAAGAAGCAATACAAAGTCTTTATTTAGGAGCTCATGCAGTTGTTGTAGGAAGTGCTATTACAAGACCTCATTTAACAACTCTAAGATTTACAAGTGTAATGAATAAGTATAAAAGAAAAATGCCATTAAAGTATTAAACAAGGTTGGTGAAAAAATATGAATAAATATAAAATATTGTGGAGTGATATGCATAGCAATTTACACCATGAAAGTATACAAAAACTTCCTCAATGGTTTGAGCAAGTAAAAGAACTATTTGATTTTTGGCCATTTGCATATTATCCATATTATATGAGAAAAGATGAATGTGGACTTGGAGTTGAAGATATATATTCTATAGATAAAGTAGAAGCAGATTGGGAATATATAAAAAATTTTACTGAAAAAGTAAATAAGGAAGGTTTTCCAATGTTCATGGGTTATGAATGGCAAGGAGCAGGTAAAGATGGGGATCACAATGTATTCTTTTTAGGAAACGAAGAGAAAACATATTTTCCGATGAGATATGAAGAACTTGAAGAACATTTTAGAGATAAAAATTGTATAGCTATTCCTCATCACTTAGCATATCAACTTGGTCATAGAGGAAAAAATTGGGAAACTCATAATGATAGCTTTTCTCCTTTTGTTGAAATTTATTCTTCACATGGTTCAAGTGAAAATGATGAAAGTCAAATAGGAATGGATAGACATGTTCATATGGGACCAAGAACAGGAGTTACTGCTGTTGAAAAAGGATGGGAAAAAGGACATCAATTTGGTGTAATAGCTTCAGGAGATAACCACTCAGTTCCTGGTGTATATGGATTTGGTTATATAGGTGTGCTTGCTGAAAATAATACAAAAGAAGCTATTTGGGACGCATTTAAAAATAGAAGAGTTTATGGAGTAAGTAAAGATAGAATAAAATTAGACTATTCTATTGATGGAATAGTAATGGGAGGAAATATTTCTCCTAAAAAGGATTCAAAACTTATTTTGGATATAGAATCTTCAAATGCAATAGACAGAATTGAAATTATTGAGGATAATATTACAACAGAGATGATACCACATACTTCAACATGGGAAAGAGAACCTTTGAATGAAAATATTCAATTTAAATTTAAAGTTGATTTTGGTTGGGGACCTGATAGAAGAATATTTCCTGATATTGTTTCAAAAGAATGGGAAGGGTCTCTTAAAACTGATGGAAAAATTCTTTCTATTGAAAAATGTTGGAGTAATTTTGGACAAAAACTTTATAATGTAACAGAAGATAGTTGTAAGTTCCATATGAAATCATATAAAACAACTGCAACTGGGAAATGGATGGGACCAAGTGCTGTAACGACAGAGGGATTTATATTTGAAATTTCTGCTCCTCTTGAAAGTATAGTAACTCTTACAGCTGATGGAAAAGAATATAAATTTAAAGTTAAAGAGTTATTTGAATCATCAAGACTTATTCCTCTTTTAGAAGAAGCTAAGGAACTTTTAAAAGAAAACTTTAACTTTACTGAATATTATAGAACAGATCCTTGGTGGCATAATGCTTATAAAATAAAGCTTTCTAAGGCAATTCCTGTTTCAGGATACACTAGAAGAATAGAAAGAACTATTGATACAACTAAGTGTTCAAATATTAGAATTAGAGTTTGGCAGAAAGATGGAGGAACTGCATGGAGTTCTCCAATTTTCATAAGATAATAAAGGATGGTATTAAGATGAATGTAGTGTACATAAACACTCACGATAGTGGTAGGATGTTAAGTCCTTATGGATACGATATTCCTACTGAAAATTTAAAAAAATTTGCAGAGGATTCTCTTGTTTTTACAAATGCTTTTTGTGCAGGACCTACATGCTCTCCTAGTAGAGCAGCTCTTTTAACAGGGACATTTCCTCATCAGAATGGAATGTTAGGATTGGCACAGCGTGGTTTTTCGTTATATAGCCCTGAAAAACATTTAGCTTCTTTTCTAAAAAATAATGGTTATCATACTTGTTTGTGTGGAATTCAGCATGAATATGGATGGTATTTGGATTTAGAAAAACAAGGACTTCATAATATGGGATATGAAGATATACTTACAACAGATTCTACTCCTTTTAAAAAAGAAGATTTGCATATTTGGGATAAAAATAATGCAAAAGAGGTTGTTAAATGGTTGGATAATTATAAGGACAATAAGCCTTTCTTTTTAGCATATGGAATGCATAGTACACACAGACCATATCCTATAGAAATAGCTGATTGTATAGATGAAAGATATATAAATCCTCCTTATCCTTTAAAAAATAATGAGGAAAATAGACATGATCATGCTCAATATATGACAACAGCAAATTATGCTGATCAAAATATAGAAAAGATAATAGAAGCTCTAAAAAGAAATAATCTTTATGAGAATTCTATTATAATATTTACAACAGATCATGGCTTAGCTTTACCTTTTAATAAATGTAATTTAACAGATACAGGAATAGGAGTTTCTCTTATTATGAGAGTTCCTCAAGCTGCTTCAAATGGAAAAGTAACAGATTCGTTAATTTCACAGCTGGATGTTTTTCCAACTATTTGTGACTTACTTTCTGTAAAAAAACCTGAGTATCTTGTAGGAAAATCATTTGTAGAAATTTTTAGAGATAATAAGGTAGAAATAAATAAGCATATATTTGCAGAAATAAATTTTCATACATCATATGAGCCTGTAAGATGTATGAGAACAGATAGATATAAATATATCAAGTATTATGATAAAACTTGGAATAAAATAAATCTTTCAAATATAGACGAATCCGTTCCAAAAACATTTTTAATGAAAAATGGATTGAAAGAAAAAACTAAGTATACAGAAGGATTATTTGATCTTTATTATGATCCAGAAGAGAGAAATAATTTGTTAAATGATCCTACATATGAAGATATTTTAAATGAGATGAGAGAACTTCTTTATAAAAAACAAGAAGAGACAGAAGATCCTATTTTAAGAGGAACACTTGAAATAAAAAAAGGATATAAAGTTAATAAAAGCGAATGTGAAATGGCTTCAAGTAAAAATAAAGATGATTATATTTCTTTATAAATTTTAATAAATAAAAAGTATTATTATATTTTTATTCTCTTTTAAAAATAAATTACTATATTCTTAATATTTCTAATGTAGTGTAATAAGTTTTGTGTAAATAAAAATCTCTCTTGATTATTAATGAATTATAAGTATAATTTAATTAATATTAAGGGAGATTTTTTTATGTCTTTATTACCACAAAAGAACTTATCAAAGAAATTTTTAGAAAAGGAAATTTTAAGTCTGCTACTAGGATATGAAAAATATGAGAAAAAAGAAGAGTGTGATAACTCTAGAAATGGATATTCTAAAAAGAAAGTTAAATCTTCTTTTGGAGAAATAGAACTTGATATCCCACACGATAGAAATAGTGAATTTGAACCTAAAATTGTTCCAAAATATTCGCGTGATATCTCTAACTTAGAAGAAAAAGTTATCTCTATGTATGGATTAGGTATGTCTCTGCTTTTAAAATATCAACTATCTTCCTTTATATCCTTCTACTGGTCCATAATAAAT
>JAHHTB010000078.1 GCA_020024855.1 Fusobacterium sp. | reverse complement strand
TAATTATATTTTTTAAAATCCTTTTCCAACTTGGAAATTAATTTTACATTTTCTTCCTTCAATATCTATTATTTTATCTTCATTAACTGTAACTCTTTTTACAAATTGATAACTTCTGTCTTCAGGAGGATCAAAATCATTTTCATCAATTCCACGAGAACCAGAAAACATCATAGAAATTCTATATTTTTCGATATTATCAAATCTAAACCAATATTTTCCTTCTTGTACAAAATAAGAAACTCCTGGTTCTATTTTTACATTATCAAGATATACATTTTTAGTGTATTGTTTATTATAATTTACTTTGAAAATATATCTTCCTTCACCTTTATTTACTAAGCTAATTTCTTCAGTAGAAGTTTTAGGAAGTAGTGAATCTAAAGCAGAACAACCAATAAAAAATACAGAAATTAAAGCACAAAATAGATATTTTAAATTTTTAATTTTCATAAAATTAATCCTCCTCTATCATGATTCTTAACTCAGAAATTATATCTTCTTCCTTTACTTTTTTTATTACTTTTCCTTTTTTGAAAAGAAGACCAACACCTTTACCTCCAGCAACACCATAGTCAGCTTCTTTTGCTTCACCAGGACCATTTACTACACAACCCATAACAGCAATTTTTATATTTTTTTCAATATTTCCAAACTCTTTTTCTACTTTTTTAGCAAGGTTTATAAGATCTATTTCAGTTCTTCCACAAGTAGGACAAGAAATAATTTCAACACCTGTTCTCATACCTAGTACTTTTAATATTTCTTTTGCTACTTTAATTTCCTCAACAGGATTTTCAGTTAAAGATACTCTTATAGTATCTCCTATTCCATCAACTAATAAACTTCCTATTCCAATAGCAGATTTAACTGTTCCTTGAAAAGCTGTTCCAGCTTCAGTAACCCCAAGATGTAAAGGATACTCAATAAGTTTTGATATTTTCCTATAAGCCTCTACCATCATTTGAACATTACTTGCTTTTAAGGAGATAACAATATCATGAAAATCAAACTTTTCAAGAAGACCTATATGATACATAGCACTTTCAACCATTCCATCAGCAGTTGGTTTTCCATATTTTTCAAGAATTTTCTTTTCAATAGATCCTGAATTTACTCCTATTCTTATAGGAATATTATATTCTTTAGCTTTTTCAACCACTTCTTTTATTTTTTCTTCATCACCAATATTTCCTGGATTAATTCTTAATTTATCGATTCCACTTTCAATAGCTTTTAAAGCTAGCTTATAGTCAAAATGAATATCTGCAACAATAGGAATATGAATTCTTTTTTTTATCTCTTTTATTGCATTAGCCGCTTCTTCATTATTAACAGTTACTCTTACTAATTGACAACCTTCTTTTTCTAGCTCAAGAATTTGTTCTATAGTAGCTCTGGCATCTTTCGTAAAAGTATTTGTCATAGATTGAATTATTACAGGATTATCTCCACCCATAAAAATATTTCCAATTTTAACTTCTCTACTTTTTCTTTTATTTATCATAACCATTCTCCACATTATTAAGCTTTATTTTTTAAACTGATTTTTTTATTAAAGGTTTAACTTTAAATCTCCATCTTTTATATATCCTTTTTTTCTCATTATTTGAGAAATCATAAGAGTAACAATAGCTGGAAGTACAAAATGAACAAGAAATATTATAAGATATATAGAACTACCTGGCTTATTCATAGTAGATATTGTTGTTATCTGCCCAACAAACCCACATGTTCCCATTCCAGCCCCAATAGGGCTATTTTCTAATTTAAAAACAACAGTTCCTAAAGGTCCTAGTATAGCAGAAGCTAATGTAGGAGGAATCCAAATTTTAGGATTTTTTACAATATTTCCCATTTGTAACATAGAAGTCCCCATTCCTTGTGCAAAAAGTCCTCCCCAACCATTTTCCTTAAAACTCATAACTGCAAAGCCAACCATTTGACAACAACAACCAATAGTTGCTGCTCCAGCAGCTATCCCACTAAGTTCAAGCATCATACAAAGAGCAGCACTACTTATAGGAAGAGTAAGGACAACTCCTACAACAACAGAAATAATTATTCCCATATAAAATGGTTGCATTTCTGTTGCTTGCATTATAAGTTTCCCAAAAGCCCACATAACTTTTGCAACAGTTGGACCAACAATACCTCCAACTAGCATACCACTTATTATTGTAAATATTGGGGTAATAATAATATCTATTTTAGTTTCTTTTGAGATAAGTTTTCCTATCTCTACTCCAACAACAGTTGCAATTAGAGCTCCAACAGGTCCACCAGCAGCATTTCCAGCAGCTCCAGTTATGGTAGCAGAAAATAAAACAAGAGGTGGAGCTTTGAGAGCCATAGCTATTGCAACTCCTATTGCAGATCCAGTCATACTCATAGCCATAGGAGCTACTGTTTCTGTTAAATAAGATATATGAAATTTACTACCAATAGTTTTTAAAATTGTTCCAACAAGAAGAGATGCAAAAAGTCCCATAGCCATGTTACTTAAAGCACCAATTAAATATCTATCTGTACTTATAATCACATCTTTTTTTCTCAAAAAATTTTTGATACTCATTTTCATCTCCTAATATTTTATAAAAACATAATAATTAAAAGAAAGAGTAAGAATAAAAATCTTATTTAAAAAATTTTAATTCTTACTTTATTTCATGTTTATATCTATCTATCTAAAACTTTCATAGGGTTTAAAGTTTTCCCATTTTTTCTTATTTCAAAATGTAAATGTGGTCCTGTTACTCTTCCTGTCATTCCACTTTGAGCAATATTATCACCCTGTTTTACTTTTTGTCCATTTCTAACATATATTTTATTAAGATGTGCATATCTTGTTTCATATCCATTAGAATGAGTAATTTTTATAATTTTACCATATCCACTTTGTGTACCAGCAAAACTAACAATTCCCCCTCTTGAAGCATAGACAGGAATATACCTTGCTTTCAAATCTACTCCAGCATGAGATATATATCTTTTAAGAACAGGATGAAATCTATTTCCATATGGACTAGATATTCCTGTATAAGTTATAGGCATCTTAAATCCACTTCCAAGTGGAGCTAGCTCTGTGACAATTTCTATATCAGGATCTTTTAAGAAAATTTCTTGTCCAACAATAAGTTCATCATTTTCTAATTGATTATAGCTTCTAATATCCTCAGAATTAACTTTATATTTTGATGCTATTTTATAAAGAGTATCTCCATTTTTAACTTTATAAAAAATACCATTTATAGAAGCGATATTTATAATTTGTCCAATTCTTATATTTGCAGTAAGATCTGGGTTATTCATTTTTATTATTGCTATTTTCTGATTAAATTTACTTGAAATTTCAGAAAGTGAATCTCCTGAAACAACTTTATAAGGTATTTTTTCTGGTTTATTAAGAATGATGCCACTATCTTCAATGTTTCCTAGAATCTTTTTATTTTCAAGATCATAAATTTTACTAGCTATATAGTAGTTACTACTAAGAACAGAATATCCTCCATTTTCTTCAGTAGTTTCTTGATAATAATCAATAAATTTATCTGTATTTACTACCTCATCACTAAATGGTCTTAATGTTACATTTATAATTCCAAAACAAATTACTCCTATAAATGTAAAAATTACTGCAAAACTAAGATGTTTTGCTTTTATAAAACTTAAAATTTTTGTTATTATTTTAGCAAAAAAGATTAAAATATCTATAAACTTTTCTGCAATAAAAACAAAGATATCAATACATTTTCTCATGCTCTTATTCCTTCGCCTCCATTAAACTGAAACTTTTAACTAAGGCATCATTACTTCTTGTAGAAGTAATTTTGTCAATCAGTTGCTTGGCTGCACTAGCCTTATCAAGCTGAGAAAGATACCTTCTAATTTCCCACACTAATTTTAATTTTTTTTCATCAATTAGTAATTCTTCTTTTCTTGTTCCAGATTTTTGAATATCTATAGCTGGATATATTCTAAGTTGAGAAAGTCCTCTGTCAAGATGAATTTCCATATTTCCAGTCCCTTTAAATTCCTCATAAATAATATCATCCATTTTACTTCCAGTATCTATAAGAGCAGTTGCTATTATAGTAAGACTTCCTCCTCCTCTTATATTTCTTGCTGAACCAAAAAATTTCTTTGGATAATAAAGAGCAGTTGGATCAATTCCACCTGAAATAAGTTTTCCACTAGATGGAACAACAATATTATATGCTCTAGCAAGTCTTGTAAGAGAGTCCATAAGAATTACTACATTCTCACCATCTTCTAGTTTTCTTTTAGCTTTTTCAAGAATATCTTCAGTTACTTTTATATGATTTTTAGGATCTTCGTCAAAAGTAGATGAATAAACTTCAGCACCTGTTACATTTTCTTTTATATCAGTCACTTCTTCAGGTCTTTCATCTATAAGAAGAATCCAAACTTCAACATCTTTATGTTTAGCAATTATAGAATTTGCAATATTACTAATAAGAACAGTTTTACCAGCTTTTGGTGGAGCAACAATAAGCCCTCTTTGTCCTTTCCCAATTGGAGCAATAAGATCAATGATTCTTCCAGAAATATCTTTAGAATTAGTTTCTAATTCTAAAATTTCATCAGGATATGCAGGAGTAAGTTCATCAAAAGGAATTCTTTCTTCAGCTTTTTCTATACTTCCACCATTAACAAGAAGAACTTTTCTCATAGCATAGTTTTTTTCACTTCCAACAGGTTCTCTCACTTCTCCAAAAACTTTATCTTGAGATCTTAATTTAAACTTTCTAATTTGTGATGCAGACATATATATATCTTTTTCAACAGAAGTATCTCTTAAAAAACCATATCCATCTGCCATAATATCTAAAAAACCTTCAGCAAGAATAAAACCTTCTGTATCATTTACATAAGTTTCAATAAGATCTATAATTTCAGACTTTTTTTTCTTATTCCCTAAATCAATTTCAAGATGTTTAGCTATTTCAAATAATTCTTTTAATAAAAACTTTTCTAATTCTATCATTGATCCTCCAAACAGATTACTCTGTTATTAGTTCTCCATAAAGTGTCCACGTTTTACATTCATTTATTTTAACATTAACAAATTGTCCCTCAAGAGATTTATCACCTTTAAAAAGAACAATTTTATTTGTAGAAGTTCTACTTGAAAGCATATCTTTATTTTTTTTGCTTGGTCCTTCAACTAAAACTCTTTCAATTTTTCCTTCATAATCCATACTTAGTTTTTTAGAAATACTATTTTGTAAAGACATAAGTCTGTGAAGTCTATCTTTTTTAACTTCATCATCAATTTGTCCGTCCATAACAGCAGCTTTTGTACCTTTTCTAATAGAATACATAAACATAAATGATGTTTCAAATCCTACTTTTTCAACAACATCTAAAGTATCTAAAAAATCTTCTTCTGTTTCTTGTGGGAATCCAACAATTATATCAGCAGTAAGTGATACTCCTGGGATTCTTTCTTTTATTTTTTCAGCAAGAGCTATGTATTGCTCTTTAGAATACCCTCTGTTCATTAATTTTAAAACTCTAGTTGAACCAGATTGAAGAGGAAGATGAAGTGATCTTGCAATTTTTGGATTTTTTGCTATAACATCAATAACATCATCTGTAAAATCTCTTGGATGAGGTGAAACGAATCTTATAATGAAATCCCCATCAATATCACAAATATTTTGAAGAAGATTTGCAAAAGTTTCGTCTTTAGATAATCCTTTTCCATATGAGTTTACGTTTTGTCCAAGAAGAATAATCTCTTTGTAACCTTTTTTTACAAGAGCTTTAGCTTCTTCAACAAGTTCTGCCATAGGAACAGAACGTTCTCTACCTCTTACATAAGGTACGATACAATATGTACAGAAATTATTACATCCATAAGTAATAGCAATAGACGCAGTTTTTTTAGATTCAAAATCAGCATCTATTCTAGGTGGAAGATCATCTTCATAATCAGTAAGCACAACATGTTTTGTACTTCTGTTTTCAATGTCTTCAATTGCTTCAGGTATTCTTCCAATATTTTGATTTCCCATTACAATATCAATATAGTTGAACTTTTTTATAAGTTCTTGTCCTTGTTCTTGAGCAAAGCAACCTGTTACAACAATTTTTGTTCCACGTTCCTCTCTTATTCTTTTGATTTCTCCAAGTTTTCCATAAATTTGTGTAGCAGCTCCCTCTCTTACAGTACATGTATTAAGAAAAGCTATATCAGTTTCTTCTATATTATCAGTTAAATCATAACCTAAGTTTTCAAGAATTTTTTTTATTTTTGCACTTTCGTTAACATTCATTTGGCAACCATAAGTAATTACAGTAGCTTTTTTTGTCATTGTTCCTCCTAAAAATTGTATTACTTTTAAAAATTTTAACCTAAAAATTATACCATGATGTAAGGTTAATTATCAAACAAAAATCTACTTAAAAATTTCTCCAGCTTCAAGATACCAAAGTAAAAGATCAAAAGAGTCCATCGGAATTTTAGTCTCTTCACAAAAAACTTTTACTTTATTTTCAATTTCAAGATATATTTTTTTTGTTAAAGTTTTAGGTACTTCATCTATTATTTCAAGTCTTACTAAATTTTTTAAAATATGTCTATCAAGTATTGCTATTTCACTACCAAATCCAATATTTCTAAGAAAATGCCCAGCTTCTTTCCATGCCATACCTTTTATATTATTAACAATCCATTCTCTTTTTTCATTAACTGTTTTAAAGCTAGAAAAGAAATCTTTTGTTATAATTTTTCCATTTTCATCAGTCATTTGATTTCTTAATTCTACTAGATATTTTGCTTTATTATTTTTAAATCTAACTATATTTAAATACTTAGCAAGTTCTTCAGAAGTTCCTGTAAAAAGAATATTATCATTTCTCATATTTGTTATAGCTTTCCATGCATTTCTTGCTTTAGACTGAGGTGTCAAAATACAAAAAGAAAGTTCAGCATGAATATCTTCATTTGAACCATATTTCCAAATATTTTTATATTCTTGAAGTCTATTATCTATATCTTTTTTAATTTCCTTATATATTTTTTCTATCTCATAGAAATATTCATTTTTCATTGTAAAAAATCTCCTTAAAATTTTGCTTTAACCCATTCATTAACAACCTTACTCAATTCATTTTCTTTTTTTATATATCTATGGGTTCCATCTTTTATAATTATTCCTGTAAAATCAGGACAATTAATAGCTTTTTCTTTTAAAATTTTAAAATCTTTCTCTGGTGAGTTAACTATAACACTATCTCTTTCTCCAAGAATCATTAAAATAGGTTTTCTTATTTTTTCAAAAATTCCAAACTCTTTTGGATTCTCAACGAGAGGAAATATATCTGTTATTCCTCCTTTTTTTAAATTTAAAAGTGTTTGAGAACAAATTGGAAAAACTCCTAGCATTTTTTTTGCAAGAATTTTTTTCGCTCTACCATTTCCAATATTTTTATCAGCTTCTAAAAACATTTTTTCAAACATACCAGTTCTATTTATTAAACCAACAGAATCAGGAATAGAAATAAAAATAAAACCTTCTATCCAATATGGAGTTTTTTTTGAAATATAATAAAGATTTTTCAAGCAACCAAAACTATGTCCTGCAAGAATAATTTTAGAGTAACCAAGTTTTCTCGCTTCCTCTATCCAAAGTTCTATATCATAAATAGACTCTCCAAAGTTTTCAAAAGTTGATCCAATTATTTCTTCACTAGTTTTTTTTGTTCTTGGATCTTTTTTTATAATATTGCTAATAACCCCATAGCCTCTATTATGCCCAAAAATAAAACCATACCCATTTTTAGAAAGATTTTCTCCTAGAACATGTACAAACGTATTTTCTAAAAGATTATCAAACATACCATGAGTAAAAACAACACAGGTTTCTTTCTTCTGATTTCCCCAATAACAACCAAGCAAATTTAAACCATCTTTTGTATATCTGTGTAGTAACTCCATACTTTTGTACCTCCTAATTTTTAAAGTCCAAAAATAACCCTACATTTATATTATATAATAAAAATTTGAAATAATCATAATTTATATTCAAAAAATTTGAATTATTTTAAAGATGGATATTATTTTATTTACTCCAGCATTAAAAAAAATAGCAGGAAATCAAAATACTTCCTGCTTAATTTTTTATAATTATTTATTTAAAACTCTACAGTTTTTAAATTCATTTTCTTTACAAATTCTATATGTGCATGTTCCAGTTAACTTTTTACATTTTATTGAAATATATCCATCATAGTCAATTCCAATTGAATTTTCACATTTTAAAACAGGAAAAAAATCAAGATATCCATTTTTTTCTTCAGGGGTAATAATATATTTCTCCAAAATCAACTCTCCTTTTTAAATTAAATTTTTCTTAATTTATTTTCAAAACAATAAAAATA
>JAHHTB010000077.1 GCA_020024855.1 Fusobacterium sp. | reverse complement strand
GTCTATTCATATAAACCTATAAAAACTTGATTTTTAATAAAAAAATAAAAGAATACAGAGTAATAAGAATGTTTTTTATGAAAAATATTACTTTTAAATTTTTCAATAGTGAACTAAAATAAAATTTAAACAATAAAAAAAGAACATATTTGTAAACAAAATTAAAAATAATTGAAAAAGTACAAAAAAAAGTTTTATTTTTTAGGAATATATGTTATTATGACCTATACTTTTTAATTTGTTAAATTAAAAAATAAAAAAATTAAAAAACAGAAATTTCTGTTAAATTATAAAATTTTTTAAGGGAGTGATTAGGTATGGAAGAATTAAATCAGTTAGTTCAAAATGTAAGTGGGTTTGTATGGAATTCACTATTAATATTTTTACTAATAGGAACAGGGCTTTTCTATACAATTAAATTAAAATTTATTCAAGTCAGGAAATTTGGAGAAGGTTATACAAAAGTAGTAAAGGGTGTAAGCTTAAATGGTGAGGCCGCTGGAGCAGAGGGAATGAGTTCTTTTCAATCTTTAGCAACAGCAGTAGCAGCACAAGTTGGAACAGGAAATCTTGCAGGAGCAGCAACAGCTATTGCAGCAGGAGGACCAGGAGCTATTTTTTGGATGTGGATTAGTGCATTCTTTGGAATGGCAACAGTTTATGCAGAAGCTGTTTTAGGTCAAGTATATAAAAAGAGAATAGGTGGAGAAGTGATAGGAGGACCAGCTTTTTATATAAGTGAAGGACTTGGAGAAAGTTGGTTTAGTAAAGCTCTAGCAGCATTTTTTGGACTTTCATGTATTTTAGCTCTTTCTTTTATGGGAAATGCTGTTCAATCAAATTCAATAGCAGCAGCATTTAGTAATGAATTTCCAATTTCTCCAGTATATATAGGAATATGTGTAGCAATCATATCAGGATTTATATTTTGGGGTGGAACTCAGAGAATAGCATCATTTACAGAAAAAATAGTTCCTGTTATGGCCGGTTTATATGTAGGTGCTTCTATAATTATAGTTTTTATGAATATAACTCATATTATTCCAGCTATAAAAATGATATTTGTAGGTGCTTTTAATCCAACAGCTGTTGTTGGAGGAGCATTTGGAATAACAATAAAACAGGCAATAAGATTTGGAGTTGCAAGAGGATTATTTTCTAATGAAGCTGGTATGGGATCTACTCCACATGCTCATGCAGTAGCAAAAGTAGATCATCCTTGTGAACAAGGTGCAGTTGCAATAATAACAGTTTTTATTGATACATTTGTAGTTTTAACATGTACAGCTCTTGTAATAATAATGAAAGTTGATTTAACAAATAAAGCTCTTGTAGATAGTATTCCAGGAATTGCTCTTACACAGACAGCATTTAAGATGGCTTTAGGAAATTTTGGTGGAGTATTTATTGCAGTATGTTTATTTTTCTTTGCTCTTTCAACAATAATTGGTTGGTATTATTTTGGAGTTGCTAACATAAAATATCTTTTTGGAAATAAAGCAATGAATGTCTATAAAATTATGGTTATTTGTTTTATACTTTTAGGGTCTTTAGCAAAAGTAGATTTAGTGTGGAATCTTTCAGATTTATTTAATGGACTTATGGCACTTCCTAATTTAATAGCTCTTTTGGTTCTTTATAAATTAGTTGTTAAAGCAACAAATGAATATAGAGAGCTTCATTCAAGAAAGTAAGTAATAAAAAAAGGAGTTAGTTTTTACTAACTCCTTTTTTTATTACTTACTTTCTACAAACTGTACACCTAAATCAGGGAAATCTGTAAATAATCCAGTAGCATTAGCTTTATATAAAAGAGCATCGTATAGTTCGTCAATATTATTAACAAATTTAGGAAGAGCATCTTTTCTTATAGTATAAGGATGACATTCCATTTTAGAGTTATTAATATCTTTTACCATTTCTGTCATAACAATATTGCCTTTAGAAGATTTATTTTCATCTAACATCATATACCAAGCGGGTCCAACTCCATCAGCATATTTAGAAATTTCTTTCATTGCTCCTGATTTAAACATCCAATCATAATTATAATTTATCCATTTTCCGTCTTTATCTTTTTCTTCTGTTTCGTGCCAGTCAGTATAGGCGATAAGTTGAACTAATTTTAGATCCATTTCTAGTTCAGGAAGCAATTCTGTTTTTATACGTTTTAATTCGTTATAGTCAAAAGTTTGGAAGTAAATAGGGCTATCTTTTGTAGTGTATCCATATTTTTTTAATACTTTTAAAGTTGATTTTGCTATATCTTTTCCGTTTTGGTGGTGGAACCAAGGTGCTTTAATTTCAGGATAGATTCCAATTTTTTTACCAGTAGATTTTTCTAAACCTTGAATAAATTCAATTTCTTCCTCTAAAGTGTGAATAGTAAAATGAGATTTCCATAAAGGAAAACGATTAGGATAAGTAGCAAATTCTTTTCCATCTTTAACTTTAAAATTTTCTGTCATTTCAAGGGATTTAATTTCTGCAAGAGTAAAGTCAATAACATAGTAACGACCATCAGCTCTTTTTCTATCAGGGAATACTTTTGCAACATTTGTAAGTTCATCTAAGAAATGATCGTGTATTACAATAATATGATCATCTTTTGTCATTGCAAGATCCTGTTCAAGATAGTCAGCTCCTTGAGCAAAAGCTAGAGCTTTTGATTCTAAAGTATGCTCTGGTAGATATCCACTAGCACCACGATGAGCTACGATAATTCTATCATTTTTTTTATCACTATTTGCTGAAACTCCAAAAGCTAAAGTAGACATTGTAGCTAAAATTCCAATTACTAAAATTTTTTTGCTAATTTTCATTGCTTACCTCCTAGATTTTTATTTGTATATAGTGTAAAATTAGATTTCATAGATTTGAGTAACATATTCTGATTTTGAAAGTTCACACATAATTTCGCAAGGTTCCATTTGTTTTGACATAATCAAGGTATACAGTATTTTATTTTCTTCTTTATTTTTTTTTAGGTTTTTAATTTCAATATTCATTCTCTTTAATGTTTCATATGTATCAAGAATATTATCTGAATATCTAGTTCCTTCTTTAAAAGATATGGACATTTTGACAATATGTTTGTTTTCGATAATAGAACGTTCAACAGCTTTTAAAGTAACAAGAACTATTAAAATAGCAATTCCAGCAGGGATAGCAAGTTGATAAAATCCCCAACCAATTCCAAGACCAATACAACCTGTTGCCCAAATAGAAGCAGCAGTAGTAAGTCCACCTATAAATCCTTTATCTCTCATAATAGTTCCAGCACCAAGAAAACCTATACCACTAACAACTTGTGCTCCAATACGGCCAAGATCTGTTTTTAAAACTTTAGATGCTTCTGGATATGCAATAGCAAGATTTAAAATATTTATTCTAAGAAAATCTTGTATAAGTGAAACAATAGTTGCTCCTAAGCAAACAAGAATGTGGGTACGAAAACCAGCAGGACGATTATTATGTCCTCTTTCATATCCAATCATTCCTCCTATAATTACAGAAAGTGTAATTCTAATGATTATTTCTTGATATGTGAGCTCTAGAGTAAATGGATGCATAAATATTCACCTCGTAAAATAGCAACAAAAAACAAAAAAACTAAAAATTCTAAAAATTAATTTTTAGAGATTTTTAGCTCACAGTTCACATGCTAATATTTAAATTTATATTGATATAAGGATAGCATAAAAATAAATAAATGTCAAATTAATTATTTAAAAAAAGAACAAAAAATATAAATAAAAAACAAAAAATAAAAAATAAGAATAATTAAATGGTAAAATGTTATAAAGATTGACAGAATATATGTAAAAATATAAAATAGAAACAACAGTAAATTTTTTTGGAGGGAAACTAAGAATGGAAATTAGAGAAATACTGGAAAGAAATCCAATAATACCAGCTATTAAGAATGAAGATGGCCTTAATGAAGTGTTAGAATCTAGCAGTGAGATAATATTTGTTATAATGTCAAATTTAATAAATATTCAAGGAATAGTAAAAAAATTGAAAGAAGCAAAAAAAATAGTTTTTGTTCATATAGATATGATAGAAGGATTATCAAGTTCAAGTTATGGAGTAGAATATTTTATTAGCCATATAAAAGCAGATGGAATTATAACAACTAAACATAATGTTGTAGCTTTTGCTAAAAAAAGGAATGTAAGTGTAATTCAAAGATTTTTTGTTTTAGATTCTTTTTCGTTTAAAAATACAATAATGCATATAAGAGAAAATAAACCAGATGCAGTAGAAGTTCTTCCTGGAGTTATGCCAAAAATAATAAAAAGAATATGTAATTTAGTTAATGTTCCTGTTATTACAGGTGGGCTTATAGATGAAAAAGAGGATATAATAAATGCATTGAGAGCAGGTGCAGAAGGAATATCAACTACTGATAAAAAACTTTGGGATTTTTAAGATTAAAAATTATACTAAATATATTTATATCGTAAAAAATAATCTATATTAAAACATAAAATTTAAAAATAATTTGACAACTTAATAAAAATGGAGTATCTTATCAATATAGTAAATAGAATACTAGCTAAGGAGAAAGGAGAAGCTGAAAAAATATCTTGTTTAACAAGGGATTTTTTTCAGTTTTTTTTTTAGAAGTATTCAATTAAAATTAAATATGGGGGCGAGAAAATGGCGAAATCTATTAAAAATTTATTGTTAACAGTGATTTTAGGTGTTTTATTTATTGCTTGTGGTGGTTCAAAAGAAAAAGCTGGAGAGGAAAAAGCACCTAGAGTGATTAAAGTAAGCACAAAATTTGTTGATGATGAACAAACAGCAAAGTCATTAGTGAAAGTTGTTGAGGCAGTAAATAAAAGAAGTAATGGATCTTTAGAACTTCAATTATTTACAAGTGGAACTCTTCCAATTGGTAAAGATGGAATGGAACAAGTAGTTAATGGTTCAGATTGGATTTCAGTTGATGGTGTAAACTTTTTAGGAGATTATGTTCCAGATTATAATGCTGTAACAGGTCCTTTATTATATTCTTCTTTTGATGAATATTTAAGAATGATGAGAACTCCATTAGTTCAAAATTTAAATAAAGCAGCTGAAGAAAAAGGAATAAAAGTATTATCACTTGATTGGTTATTTGGATTTAGAAGTATGATGACAAATAAACCAATAAAAACACCACAAGATATGAAAGGTGTTAAATTAAGAGTACCTACAAGTCAATTATATACATTTACTATTGAAGCTTTAGGTGGAAATCCAGTTGCAATGCCTTACCCTGATACTTATGCAGCTATTCAACAAGGAGTTATAGATGGTGTTGAAGGTTCTATCATGACATATTATGGAACTAAACAATATGAGAATGTTAAAGAGTACTCTTTAACAAGACACTTACTAGGTGTATCTGCTGTATGTATTTCTAAAAAATGTTGGGACAGTTTAACAGATGAAGAAAGAATAATAATTCAAGAAGAATTTAATAAAGGTGCAGAAGATAACTTAGCAGAAACAATTAAACTTGAAAAAGAATATGAGGTTAAGTTAAAAGAATTAGGTGTACATTTCCATGAAGTTGATGTAGAAGCATTTAATAAAGCAATAGCACCTGTATATTCAATGTTCCCTAAATGGACTCCAGGAATATATGATGAAATAATGAAAGAACTTACTCAAATAAGAGAAGATATAAAAAATGGAAAATAAATAAAACTTAGGAAATAGAGGATTAAATCCTCTATTTCTAAAATACAGAATAATTTTTACTTTAAGAAGAGGTGGTTTGATGAAGAATTTTTTAAAAGATTTTGAACTATATCTTGGAAGTTTGTTTATTTCTGTAACTATTATAGTTGTTATAATGAACGTTTTTACAAGATATGTTCTAAAATTTACATATTTTTGGGCTGAAGAAGTTGCCGTTGGTTGTTTTGTGTGGACAATATTCTTAGGAACAGCAGCTGCATATAGGAAAAAAGCACTTATAGGAGTTGAAGCAATAATAGTCCTTCTTCCTAAAAAAGTTAGAAAAGTAGTAGAATTTTTTGTTTATATTCTTTTAACAGTTTTAAGTGGATTAATGTTTTACTTTGCTTTTGATTATGTATCAACATCTTCAAAAATAACAGCAGCACTTGAAATATCATATGCTTATATAAATGCATCAATTATCCTTTCTTTTGGGCTTATGACAATGTATTCTTTAATTTTTACAATTCAAAGTTTTAAAGGAATATTTTCAAAAAATAAAAAAATAATTAATATTTAAGGAGGAATTTAATTATGCATGCTTTAACACCAGTAATTGTACTATTTATTTTATTTTTCTTAAATATTCCAATAGGATTTGCTTTAATGGGATCAGCATTATTTTATTTTATCTTTTTAAATAACACAATGGCAATGAATATGGTTATTCAGCAATTTGTGACATCAGTTGAATCTTTTCCTTATTTAGCAGTTCCTTTTTTTATAATGGTTGGTTCAGTAATGAATTATTCAGGTATTAGTGAACAACTTATGAATATGGCAGAAGTTTTAGCAGGTCATATGAAAGGTGGATTAGCTCAAGTAAATTGTCTTTTAAGTGCTATGATGGGTGGAATTTCTGGTTCTGCCAATGCTGATGCTGCTATGGAATCAAAAATTTTAGTTCCTGAAATGATTAAAAAAGGGTTTTCACCTGAATTCTCTGCAGCAGTAACAGCTGCTTCATCAGCTGTAAGTCCTGTTATACCACCAGGAACAAACTTAATTTTATATGCACTAATTGCAAATGTTCCAGTAGGGGATATGTTCCTTGCAGGATATACACCAGGTATTCTTATGACAGGGGCAATGATGTTAGCAGTTTATCTTATATCTTCAAAAAGAGGATATGCTCCATCAAGAAGTAAGATGGCAAGTCCAAGAGAAATTGGAAATCAAGCTTTAAAATCAATTTGGGCATTGGCTATTCCATTTGGTATTATTCTTGGAATGCGTATTGGAATGTTTACTCCTACAGAAGCAGGAGGAGTTGCAGTATTTTTCTGTTTTATTGTTGGTTTTTTTGTATATAAAAAATTAAAATTAAAACATATACCAATTATTTTAAAAGAAACAGTTCAAAGCACAGGTTCAGTAATGATTATAATTGCATCAGCTAAAGTGTTTGGTTATTATATGACTTTAGAAAGAATTCCTCAAATGATAACACAAGGACTTATGAACTTTACAGATAATAAATTTGTATTGCTTATGGTAATAAACTTACTACTTTTATTTGTAGGAATGTTTATTGAAGGAGGAGCAGCACTTGTAATCTTAGCACCACTTTTAGTACCAGCTGTAAGAGCTCTAGGTGTAGATCCACTTCACTTTGGAGTTATCTTCATTGTTAATATAATGATTGGAGGTTTAACACCACCATTTGGTTCTATGATGTTTACAGTATGCTCAATAGTCAATGTAAAACTCGAGGACTTTATAAAAGAAATATGGCCATTTATAGTTTCTTTATTAGTTGTACTTCTTCTTGTAACATATTCAGAAGGTTTAGCACTATTTATTCCAAATCTTTTTAGATAAAAGATAAAGTAAGAGGTGGAATTATGGTAGATGTTAATAAATTAAAAGAAAAAAAATGCTTTCTTCTTGATATGGATGGGACAATATATCTTGGAAATCAACTGATAGAAGGAGCAGATACTTTTTTAAAAACTATTAAAGAAGAGGGAAAAAAATATATTTTTCTTACAAATAATTCATCTAAAAATAAAAAAGAATACGTAGAAAAACTTGGTAAAATGGGTATTTCTACAGAAAAAAATGATGTTTTTACATCAGGAGATGCAACCATTTTCTATCTTAACAAAATAAAGAAGAATGCTAAAATTTTTCTCATGGGTACAAAAGCTTTGGAAGAGGAGTTTTTAAAAGCTGGTTTTGTTATTGTAAAAGAAAGAGAACGAGATATAGATTTTGTAGTTCTTGGATTTGATACAACCCTTACTTATGAAAAATTATGGATAGCTTGTGAGTATTTATCAAAAGGTATTTCATATATTGCAACTCACCCTGATTTTAATTGCCCTTTAGATGGTGGAAAATTTATGCCTGATGCAGGAGCAATGATAGCTTTTATAAAGGCTTCAACAGGAAGAGAACCAATCATTATAGGAAAACCTAACAAATATATATTAGAAGCTATCTTAGATAAATATTCTTTAGAAAAGAAAGATTTAGTAATGGTTGGAGATAGACTGTATACTGATATTAGAACAGGAAGAGATAATGGAATAACTTCTATTCTTGTTATGAGTGGTGAAACTGATAAAAAAATGTTAGAAAATACAGAATTTATTCCAGATTATATTTTTGATTCAATAAAAGATATTGAAAAAATTATAAAATAATAATTATAAAAAAAGCACTTTTTAATTTTTATTAAAGGGTG
>JAHHTB010000076.1 GCA_020024855.1 Fusobacterium sp. | reverse complement strand
TTTTCCTTCAATAAGTCCTCTTATACTTCCATCATTAATTACAATTTCATCCCTTCCTAAAAGATCTTCTATTCTTACATCTCTAATTTGTGATGCAAGAGATTTGTTATCTAAAATTTCAGATATTGATGGAACTGTTTTTATACTAACACCATCTAGTTTTTGTATTCTTTCAACTATCTTTCTAATATCAGGACTATGAATAGATGGAAGAGCAAGTAATACTTCTTCTATTTTCTCGTTCTTTATTACCATTTCTAAACTATCTTTATTTCCAAGAACTTTTGTATTATATATCTCTGTTCCTACTTTCTTTTCATCATCATCAATAAATCCAACTAACTCATATGGAAACATTGGATTTGTCATAGATTCTCTCGCAAGAATTGCACCAGCTTCTCCTGCTCCATAGATAAGTGTTCGCTTTATATTTTTTAAATTTCTATGTGGTACTCTATAATATCTTTTTAATCTAAAAACATATCTTCCTAAAAGTTGTAATGATACTGATAGTATTAATGACATTAAAAGAGTTGTTATTGGAAATCTATTACTTTCATTTATATACATAAAAATAGTGAAAATAACTGCAGTTACTGTGTTTAATATTAAAATATTTAAGACATCAAGTATATTTGTATAGCTCCAGCTTTTCTCACTCATATTCTTATACACATAACCAACAAGAAAAATTCCAAGGTATGTGATAATATATTCTATTTTTAATTTTTCATACCACTCAAAAGGAAATTTAAGCATAAAGGCTACTGTTATTCCTAATGTTACACTTAAAGAATCTATTATAAATTTTATGCTATTTCTTTTGTTTACTATATTTTGTGTATATCTATTTTCTTTACCATATGAAATCTTTTTTAGTACTCTGTATAGAAGCATTTGATATACAGAAAAAACTAAAAATACTGTAAAAATTGATATATTTTTATAGAAAAATACAAATATCATAAAAATTATAATATTTATAAAAATTGGATTATTTTTTGATTTTCTTTCAAATTGAAGATTGTCTGTAGAATAGTATAAAAACATTAGAACAGCAAATAGTCCATATACAGCAGTGTTAACACTAAAACCTGTAACCTTAAACATTAACTGATAAACAACAAAAAGTAATATTGTATAAATAAATGTTAATTTGTTCATGCTCTCACCCTTAAATTATTCATTGAAAAAATATAAATATTCTTCTATATAATGTATCATAATTTTAGAAAAAATCAATATAATTTTTGTAAATAAAATTAAAATAATATGATTTTTTCTAACTATATATAAGTTTATAATTTGAATTCAACTAATAAAAGCCTTTTTTGAAATAAAATTAAAATAAAAAAAACAGGAAATAAAACTATTTAAAGTCTATTTCCTGTTACATTTTTTCTATTAAATTTTATTATAAGATTATAAATTTTAAAACTTTGAATTAAAGTAGTGTTTTTAAATTTTAATTCTCTTCATACAAATTTATAAACATCTCTTCAGCAGGTACTTTTTTCTCTATAATTTTGTGTTCATATAGCCAATCAATATTTTCCTGCCAAATTTTTGCATCTTGATGTAAGAATGGAATTCCCTCTTCTTTCATAATAGGAAGAAGAATATCCATACTTTGTTTTTCAACATTTTTACTTAATGGGAATTGGTCAGCCTCTTGTTTTGCAAGAAGAAGATCTAAAGATTCCTCTGGATTATTTAGCATATCTTTAAATCCTTTATTACAAGCTTTTAAGAATCTAATATATACATCTTTTCTTTCTTTAATTAACTCATCATTAGCAACAAAAAGTTCTTCATAATAGTTAGGCATTCCATATTCTGTACAATAAAAATAGTCTACTGGAAGTCCTTTTTCAACCATAACTGGAACTTCATGGTTAACAAGTCCACCTATTGTAGCATCAACTTGTTTAGTTATCATTGATGTAAGAAGTTCAAAACCAACGTCCATTACTTTAACTTTATTAGGATCTCCACCATCAAATTCAACCATAGCCTTAAGAGCCTCTTCTGAAAGTGGTCCACCTGAATATCCTATTACTTTATTTTCTAAATCTCTTGCTCTAGTAATATTATTTTCTTTAAGTGCAATAATAACATTAAGAGGTTTTTGAGTTATAGCTCCTATTGAAGTTATAGGAATATTTTCATTTGCTCTTGCCATTACAAGATGGTGTAAATAATAAATTCCTATATCAGCTTTTTTTGCTGCTGGAAGTGCCATTGGGTCAGATGCATTAGATGGGAAATGAATATTTACTTTTATTCCTTCCTCTTCAAAATACCCTTTTTCAATAGCATTATAGATAAAACTATGGATTGCATTTGGATACCAGTCAAAAACTACATCAACTGTTTCTAGTTTTTTCTCAGTTTTCTCCTCTTTTGCTCCTCCACAACCAACTACAACTAACATTAAAAGCATAAGAACTATATATTTTATTTTTTTCATTTTAAAATCTTTCCTCCGTTATTAAAAATTAATTTAGAGGTAATAGATTTACATACATCTCCTCTGCATTAATTTTTTTATTTATAATTTTCTGGTCATAAAGCCAGTCTATATTTTTCTCCCAAACTTCTTTCTCTTGGTATAAGAAAGGAGTGTCTCCTATAAACATGAAAGATGAAAGTATATCTGTACTTTGTTTTTCTACACTTCTACTTAATGGGAATTGATCTGCTGCTTGTTTTGAAAGAAGTATATCAAGAGATTCCTCTGGATTATTTTTTACATCTTCTGCTCCTTTTTTACAAGCTTTTAAGAATTTTATATAAACATCTTTTCTTTCTTCTATAAGTTCTTCATTAGCAACTAGAAGATTTTCATAATAATCAGGTACACCATATTCACTTGGGAAGAAATAGTTTACCTCATATCCTTTTTCTATCATTACAGGGACTTCGTGATTGATAAGCCCACCTATTGTAGCATCAACTTGTTTAGTTATCATTCCAGTTAAAAGTTCAAATCCAATATCTAAAACTTCAACCTTGTTTGGATCTCCTCCATCTTTTAAAACCATAGTTTGAAGTGTTCCTTCTGTTAATGGTCCACCTGAATATCCAACAAGTTTTCCTTCTAAATCTTTTGGTCTAGTAATATTATTTTCTTTAAGTGACATTACTACTGTAACTGGTTTTCTAACTACAACACCAATTGCTTTTACTGGAATATTTTCATTTACTTTTGATATTACTAAATGATGTAAATAATAAAATCCAATATCAGCTTTTTTTGCTGCTGTAAGTGCAAGAGGGTCTGAAGCATTTGCTGGAAAATGAACATTTACTTTTAATCCTTCTTCTTCAAAATATCCTTTTTCCATTGCAACATAAATAAAACTATGAAGAGCATTTGGATACCAGTCTAAAACTACATCAACTGTTTCAAGTGGCTTTTCCTCTTTTACACTCTCTTTTTCTGCTCCACATCCCACAAAAAATACACAAGCTAAAATTGATACAAATAGAACTTTCAATCTCATAAGTCTTTCCATAATTAATCTTTCCTCCATACAAGTATTTTCTTTTCTATGATAGTTATCAGCTGAACAAACATGATTGCAATAACAGAGATAAGAACAATTGGTGCAAAAACACCTGCTCCATCAAGTTGTGTCATCATTCTTCTGCTGAAATATCCAAGCCCTGCATTTGCTCCAAGCCATTCTCCAATAGCTGCTCCTATAAGTACAAGAGGAATTGCTATCTTTAAAGATGAGAAAAAATAAGGTATGCTTGAAGGCACTTTTAATTTCATAAAAATATCCCACTGTGATGCATTCATACTTCTAAATAGTTCAATATAATCTTCTTTTGTTGCTTTTAAACCATCATGAAGTGTGATTGTTACAGGGAAAAATGCTATTATTACTGCAACTAAAATTTTACTCCAAATTGTATATCCAAACCAAAGAATAAATATAGGGGCAAGTGCTGTTATTGGTATAGTTTGTGTTGTAACTATAATAGGATAAATGCACTCCTCTATATATTTACTTCTGTCCATGATAACTGCAAGGAAAATACCAAGTATTAGAGAAATAAGAACTGATATTACTGCTATCTCCATTGTAGCTGGAAGATGTGTTTTAAAAAGTGGAACTCTTAAATCCCATGTCTTTTTTAAAATAGCTGTTGGCCATGGAAGAATAAAAAGCATTCCTAAATATCTTGCTCCAATTTCCCAAATCAAAAAAAATATAATTGTTGACATCAAAGCTGGGGAAGGTCTCTTCATTAGTTGTCACCTCTTATAATATGTAAAATCTCTTTTTTCATTTCAATTATCTTGTCTGTATTGTTCTCTTTATCTTTTGGAACTATAAATTCTGCAAAAGAATCAAGAGGTTTATCTTTACAAACAAGAATTCTATCTGAAAGGAAGAGAGCCTCATTTATATCGTGAGTTATAAATACTATACTTTTATTAAACTCTTTTAGTGTATCAAGAAGCCATTTTTGAAGATATTCTTTTGTAATAGCATCTAAAGCACTAAATGGTTCATCAAGAAGAAGAATGTCAGCCTCTGTAAGTAGAGTTCTTAAAAAAGAAACTCTTTGTCTCATTCCACCAGAAAGTTCTTGAGGTAACTTATCTTTATATTCATCAAGATGAAGTTTTTTTAAATATTCAATAGCTTTCTTTTTTCCCTCTTCTCTATTTTTTTTATTAAGTTCAACAGGAAGCATAATATTTTGAAGAACTGTTCTCCATGGAAGTAGCAAGTCTCTTTGGGGCATATATCCTGTTGAAAGTCCTTTTATTGTTCCACTATCTGCCTTTTCTATCCCTGCTATAAGCTTTATGATTGTTGATTTCCCACAGCCGCTGCTCCCGACTATTGAAAGAAATTCATTTTTTTCCAGTGAGAAAGATATATCTTTTAAAAGTTGTATTCCTCCATCATATGAAAAAGATATATTTTCCAGTTCTAAAACTTTCATCTACATTTCTCCTTTATAAGCCATGTCCCAGAACAAACCTTCATATCTGCTTGTATTTACAAAAATCTCTATAAGTTTTTCTTTTTGCTTTCTTGAAAGATCTTCTGAATATTTATTTACAAGTTCTAAAAGCCATTCATTTAATTCATGGTACTCATCAGAAATGTATCCTTTAATCCAGTCAGCATAAAAATTGTCCTGTATTCCATATTTATTATAAAGATGTTTTCCAATAAGCTCATAGCTCCATAAACATGAAAGTAGAGATACTGCTATCTCTGCAATTCCTCCTGCATAAGAAACTGCTAACATGTAGTGAGTGTATGAAGCATTATGAAGTGACATCTTTGTATTTTCTACTTCTTCATTTGTAATTCCTAATTTTTTCATATAATTTCTATGAATTGTCATTTCAGTATTTAAAATACCATTAGCAAGACTTGAAAATTTTGCCATTGTTTCTTCATCAGTACTTTTTACTACACCTAAAGAGTAAACTTTAGCATAATCAAGTAGATAAAGATAATCTTGAATCATATAAAATTTAAATTTTTCTTTGTCAAGCTTTCCACTTCCAATACCGTCAACAAACGGATGAGAATAAAAACTTGTCCAAAGTTCCTCTACATTTTTGTAAAGTTCATCAGTAAACAGCATATATTCCTCCTTAATTTTTTGTAAAAATTATATAATACTGTTTATCTTTTATAATAAAACTAACATTTTTAGTACATTCTAAGTATACTATACTTAAAATGTTTTTCAAAATCATTTAAAGATAATTGTATTAATACAATTTTTAACAAAATAAAAAAAAGTCATTTTCAAATGAAAATGACATAAAAAAAACAACTTTTTGCCACTTCCCTTCGCTAGAATTATCTAGAAGCAGGTTCTAAGGGTAAAATCTCAGCAAAAAGCACCCCTAGTAGCCAAACAATATATATTTGTATTACAAATATAACATAATTTATTATTTTTATCAATAATTTTTGTTTTGAAATTTTGAAACATGATATAATATCATATAAATAAATTTTTAGGAGAGTTAATTATGAAAATACTTCACACATCAGATTGGCATTTAGGAAAAAAGCTAGATGGATATGAAAGAATTGAAGAACAAAAGAAATTTCTTTCTGATTTATTAAACATAATAGAAAATAATGATATTGATATTTTAATAGTGGCTGGAGATATTTATGATAGTCCAAATCCTCCTATTGAAGCTGAAAGAATTTACTATGATTTTGTTAAAAAAATAGGAAATTTAAAAAAATGTGCTGTTATTATCATCTCTGGAAATCATGATAGTGGAAAAAGACTTACTGTTACAAGAAATATAGAAAAAGATTTTGGTGTTATTATCCTTGAATCTCCTGTTGAAATTGCCGAAGAGGGAAGGTATGGAAAAGCCATTATAAAAAATTCAAATGAAGGTTCTTTTGAAATTGAAATTAATAATAAAAAATCATTTGTATCTTTCCTTCCATATATAAGTGATATTGAAGCTGAAACAATAATTAAAAATTTTTCTGAAAAAGAGGATAAAGAGATAGATTTATCACAGATGACATATAGTGAAAAAATTGGATTTATTTATAAAATGAAAGAAAAATATTGGGATAAGGAAATGCCATATATTGCAGTAGGGCATATTTTTGTATCAAATATTGAAATTGATGAAAGTGAAAATGGACTTGAGTTTGGTGGAGCTTACACAGTAAAGCTTACTGACCTTCCAAAAGCAAGTTATGTGGCTCTTGGACATATTCACAAACCTATGAAATTTACAAAATATAAAGCTTTTTACAGTGGTTCTCCCATTGAATATCGTGTTTCTGAAAATAAATATAATAAAAAAATATTTATTGCTGATGTAAAAACTGACAATTTAAAAATAGATGAAATTGATATTACAAACTATAAACCAATAAATAACTATAAATGTAATAGTATCGAAGATGCTCTTAATATTTCTTCTGAAAAATTAGAATGTAATGAGTGGATATATCTTGAAATTGAATCTGATAGAACTCTTGTGGCTAGTGAAGTAAAAAAGATAAAAGAAAATAAAAACGTTGTTGATATATATTTAAAATTAAAAGGAAATTCCTATGAAAAATCTGAAATTTTAGATGATTCAATGGAAAAAAATATTAAAGAGGCATTTGTTAAATATTATAAATTTTCAAATAATAATGCTGAGATTGAACCAAGTATTGAGCTTTTAAATCTGTTTGATAAATTAATTACAGATGACAATAAAGAAGGAGAGGAAATATAATGAAACCTTTGTTTTTGAGTATAGAGGGACTTCAAAGTTTTCAAACTAGACAAGAAATAAATTTTGAAAAAATAGGTAGAGATGGACTTTTTGGAATTTTTGGTCCTACAGGAAGTGGAAAATCAACAATAATAGATGGTATGACACTTGCCCTTTATGGAAATATCATTAGATTTAAAACAAATAAAGACAGTGAAACAAAAGATTTTTTTGATATTGAGGCTATAAATAAAAATTCTGATGAGGCTAGGGTAAATTTTAAATTTAAGGTTGGAGAAAATATATATAGGGTTGAAAGAAACTATAAAATTGGAAAGAAAAGTAAAAAACTTACAAAAAATGCTATTCTTTTTAAAATAGAAAATGGTGAAGAAATAAAATTAGCTGAAAACTATAAGGATATTTACCATGAAATTAAGGAAAATATTTTAGGTTTAACTCTTGAGGATTTTACAAGGTCTGTTGTTCTTCCTCAAGGAAACTTTAGTCAATTTTTAAAACTTAGTGGAAATGAAAAACGTAATATGCTTGAAAGAATTTTTAACTTAGAAAAATATGGGGAAACTCTTTCTAAAAAAGCAAATAACTATAAATATGAACTTGAAAATAGATTAAAAGAGCTTGATGTAGAGCTTAATGCTATTGGTTTTAATGAAGAAGAAATGGAAAACAAAGAAGTTGAACTTAAGGCTTTAGAGATTGAAAATAAAGAATTAAAAGAGGAAGAAAAAAATATAAATTTTGAACTTTCTGAACTTGAAGAAATACAGAAAATTGAAATAAAACTTTCTGAACTTAATGCCCAAAAATTAGAGCTTGATAGCCGTTCTGAATATATAAGTAAACTTGAAATCAAAAAAAATATGGCTGAAAAATTTATTCCTATCATTGAGAAAATTCATAAAAAAAATGAATATGAAGACAATATGAAATCTCTCCTTGATGAAATAAATGAAGACAATATTAAATTTGAATCTGGGAAAGAGATGCTTTCTAAAGAAAAAGAGATTTATAACTCTTTAGAAAATGATGAGAACACACTTGAAAAAGAAAAAGCTGAAAATTTTGTTTCTCAAGATGAAATTTTTAAAGTGTCTGATGAATATAAAAATTCTTTAAAAATAGATGAAATTAAAGAAAAAATAGATTCTTTAGAAAAAAATATAGTTTTACTTTCTAGCAAAAAAGATGATATATCCCTTGAAATAAATAATATAAAAATATCTCTTTCTGAATTAGAAAATCAAAAGGAAAATAACAAAGAAATTTCTCAA
>JAHHTB010000075.1 GCA_020024855.1 Fusobacterium sp. | reverse complement strand
AAATATTATTATAAAATTAAGAAAGAAATTTTAAATATATCAGGAGAGAAAGAATGATTTTTTATTGTATAACAATAGCACTTCTAATATTTATAGATCAAATAGTAAAATTTTTAGTTGATAGACATATGATATTTGGAGATACTATTCCAGTTATTGGAGATTTTTTTCATATAACTTATGTTCAAAATAGAGGAATAGCTTTTGGTATATTTCAAGGAAAAGTTGATATAATTAGTATAGCAACTGTGATAGCAATAATTTTAATTATTGTCTATTTTTTAAAAAATGTAAAAAAATTCAATTTTTTTGAAAGGATAGCTTATCTATTTATAATTTCAGGTGCAGTTGGAAATATGATTGACAGACTTCTAAGAGGTTATGTAGTGGATATGATTGATTTCAGAGGAATATGGAGTTTTGTATTTAATATAGCAGACGTATATATAAATCTTGGAGTAATATTTTTACTCCTTGATCTGCTTGTAAAAAGAAGGAAAGATTAGGAGGAAAAGAAATGACATTTCAAGAGATGATATTTACTCTTCAACAGTACTGGGGATCTAAAGGATGTGTACTGGGAAATCCTTATGATGTAGAAACAGGTGCAGGAACATTTAACCCTAACACATTTTTAATGTCTTTAGGACCAGAGCCATGGAAAACAGCCTATGTTGAACCATCAAGAAGACCAAAAGATGGAAGATATGGGGAAAATCCTAACAGAGTATATCAGCACCATCAGTTTCAAGTAATTATGAAACCATCACCTGATAATATTCAGGAACTTTATTTAGAAAGTTTAAGATTATTAGGAATTATACCAGAGGAACATGACATTCGTTTTGTTGAAGATGACTGGGAATCACCAACACTAGGAGCATGGGGACTAGGTTGGGAAGTATGGTTAGATGGAATGGAAATAACTCAGTTTACTTATTTCCAACAAGTTGGAGGATTAGAGCTTGATATAGTTCCAGTTGAAATTACTTATGGACTTGAAAGAATAGCTTTATATATTCAAAATAAATCTAATGTATATGACTTAGATTGGACAGAAAATGTAAAATATGGAGATATGAGATACCAATATGAGTATGAAAATTCAAAATATTCATTTGAACTTGCAGATTTAGATATGTATTTCAAATGGTTTGATGAATATGAAAAAGAAGCTAAGAAAATTCTTGAGCAAGGATTAGTTCTTCCAGCTTACGACTTCGTATTAAAATGTTCTCACACATTTAATGTTTTAGATTCAAGAGGTGCTATTTCTACAACTGAAAGAATGGCATATATTCTTAGAGTAAGAGACCTAGCAAAGAGATGTGCTGAAATTTATGTAGAAAATAGAAAAAATTTAGGTTATCCTTTATTAAAAAAATAATGTAGAACCGTTTTATAAGAATTATAAAATAAAAGGAGATGAATAAATTGAGACTACTTTTTGAAATAGGAATGGAAGAAAATCCAGCTAGATTCCTAGTAAAAGCATTAGATGATTTAAAGAAAAACTTAGAAAATAAATTAAAAAATGAAAGAATTAAATATGAGGATATAAAAACTTTTGGAACACCTAGAAGAATGGTTCTTTTAGTTGAAGGACTTGCTGAAAGACAAGAAGACTTAAATGAACTAAATATGGGACCTGCAAGAAAAGTTGCATATGATGAAAATGGAGAACTTTCAAGAGCAGGACTTGGATTTGCAAAATCTCAAGGTGTAGAAGGAAAAGATTTAGAGATAGTTGAAACTCCAAAAGGAGAATACATAGCTGTAAGAAAATTCTCAAAAGGGGTAGAAACAAAAACTCTACTTTCTGAAATTTTAAAATCTCTTGTTTTAGAACTTGAGTTCCCTAAATCAATGAAATGGGCAGATAGAAAATTTAAATTTGCAAGACCTATTCAATGGTTCTTAGCTATGGCTGATAATGAGCTTATAGAATTTGAAATTGAAGGAATAAAAAGTGGACTTTCTTCAAAAGGACATAGATTCTTTGGAAAACCATTTACAGTATCAACTATTGACGAATACTTTGAAAAAATCAGAGAAAATAATGTAATAATTGATATTGAAGAGAGAAAACAAATGATAAGAGATCTTATTGATAAAAACTGTACTCAAGAAAATGAGCAAGTTTTAATTCATGAAAATCTTTTAGATGAGGTTACAAACTTAGTTGAGTATCCTTATCCAATAGTTGGAACATTCAATTCTGATTTCTTAGAAGTTCCACAAGAAGTTTTAATCATATCAATGGAAGTACACCAAAGATACTTCCCTATCCTAGACAAAAATGGAAAACTTCTTCCAAAATTTGTTGTAGTAAGAAATGGTATTGAGTATTCTGATAAAGTAAAAGCAGGAAACGAAAAAGTTTTATCAGCAAGACTTGCTGATGCTAGATTCTTCTATCAAGAAGATTTAAGAAATCCATTAGAAGCAAATGTACCTAAGTTAAGTACAGTTGTATTCCAAAAAGATCTTGGAACTATTGCTGATAAAATGGCAAGAGTAACAAAACTTGCAGATTTCTTAACAGATAAGCTTGGATACACAGCTGAAAAAGAAGATATATTTAGAACAATAAAACTTTGTAAGGCTGACCTTGTATCAAATATGATAAACGAGAAAGAGTTTACAGAACTTCAAGGACTTATGGGAGCAGATTATGCTCTTAAGTCAGGAGAAAAAGAAACTGTTTCAAGAGGAATAGAGGAGCACTACTTCCCTAGATTTAAAGGAGATAAACTTCCTGAAACTAAAGAGGGTATCGTTGCAGGAATTTGTGATAGAATGGATACTCTTGTTGGTTGCTTAGGTGTTGGAGTAACAGTTACAGGATCTAAAGACCCATTTGCTTTAAGAAGAGCAGCTCTTGGAATAGTAAATGTTATAATAAATTCTAAACTAAACGTATCTTTAAAAGAACTTGTAGAAAAGAGTATAGAAATTCTTTCTGAAGCAGGAGTTTTACAAAAAGATAAAGCTATGCTAGAAAAAGAAGTTCTTGAGTTCTTAAAACAAAGAGTAATCAATGTATTCACAGATATGAAATACAGAAGAGATGTAATTTTAGCAGTTGTTGCAAAAACTTGGGACAATGTTATTGAAACTAAGTCTGAAATTGAAGTGTTAGAAAAAGCAGTTCAAGAGGAAAGCTTTAAAAACCTTGTTGGAATAATCAAAAGGGTTGGAAATATTGTTAAGGATCATAAATCTAGAGAAATTAATAAAGATCTATTTAAAGAAGCAGCAGAAACAGCTCTTTATGATTATGTAGAAGAATTAGACAAAGTTACAGAAGATCTTCTTGTTGCAAAAGATTATAAAGGATACCTTGTTGCAGTATTAAATGGAGAAGAAATAGTAAATAATTACTTCAATTCAGTTATGATTAATGATAAAGATGAGGTTGTAAAAAATAATAGACTTTCTCAAATGAAGAGATTAGATGATATTTATGAAAAAATGGCTGATCTTAATTTAATAGAAGGATAATAACTTTTTAAATACCCTGTATAATTGCAGGGTATTTTATATTAAAATAATTTTAGACATTAAGATGTAAAAATGATACACTAAAAATATAAAGAAAAGAATATATTTTCAGTATTATTAAAAGTTGACAAATAAGTAAAAAAATATTATAATTAAACGTTAAAAGATAAATTTTGTGTCAAAGGAGAAAAAATATGGGAAGATTAGTTGGAACTATTTCAAGAGGACTTCGTGCACCAATCATTCATCAAGGTGATGATATAGCGAATTTCGTAGTAGATGCTGTATTAGCAGCTGCTGAAAGTGATAATATTGTTTTAAGAAACAGAGATATTGTTGCAATGACTGAATCTATTGTTGCAAGAGCTCAAGGGAACTATGCTTCTATAGATGATATAGCTACAGATGTTAAAGTTAAATATGGAGATAACACAGTTGGTGTAATATTCCCAATACTAAGCCGTAATAGATTTTCTGTATGTTTAAAAGGTATTGCAAGAGGAGCTAAGAAAATTGTTTTAATGTTTAGCTACCCTTCAGATGAAGTTGGAAACCACTTTATAGATTATGATTTACTTGATGAAAAGGGAGTAAATCCATGGAGTGATGTATTAACAGAAGCTGAATTTACAGAAAAATTTGGAAATCCAGTTCATGTATTTACAGGAGTAAACTATATTGAGTACTATTCTCAATTAATAAGAGAGCAAGGAGCAGAGGTTGAAGTAATATTTGCTAACAATCCTACAGCTATCTTAAAATATACTGATTGTGTTTTAAATTGTGATATTCACACTCGTGTAAGAACTAAAAAACTATTAAGAAATGCTGGAGCTAAAATAGTATTTGGAATGGACGAAATCATGAGAACTTCAATAAATGGAAGTGGATGTAATGAAGATTATGGACTTCTTGGTTCTAATAAAGCTACTGAAGATTCAGTAAAACTATTCCCACGTAATTGTAAAGAGATTGTTGATAGAGTTCAAAAAATGTTAAAAGAAAAAACTGGAAAAGATATGGAAGTTATGGTTTATGGAGATGGAGCTTTCAAAGATCCAGTAGGAAAAATTTGGGAACTTGCTGACCCTGTTGTATCTCCAGGATATACAGATGGATTAGAAGGAACTCCTAACGAAATTAAATTAAAATATCTTGCAGATAATGATTTAGCTGGATTAAAAGGTGAAGAGTTAAATAAAGCTGTTGCTGAAGCAATAAGAAGTAAAGATTCTGATCTTAAAGGACAAATGATAACTCAAGGAACAACTCCAAGAAGATTAACAGACCTTATAGGTTCATTATGTGATCTTACATCAGGAAGTGGAGATAAAGGAACTCCTATTATTTTAATTCAAGGTTACTTTGATAACTATATTGATGACTAAATATAAATTAAAAGAGAAAGATTTTTATCTTTCTCTTTTTTGTATTCTAAAATATTAAATTAAGTAAAAATTATATATATTTTTATATATGAAAAAAGAAAAATACAGTTAAGTATTTTTCTTTTTCTGAGATTTATAAAAATTTTATTATGAACCATAAAAAAAACACCACAAGGTGTTGTTGAATCATCAAATAATGGCTGGGGCGGCTGGATTCGAACCAACGCATAACGGAGTCAAAGTCCGTTGCCTTACCGCTTGGCGACGCCCCAACATATTTTTACTGACAAAAATTATTATATCTTAAAATAAAAAAAAAGTCAATAAAATTTTTTAAAAAATATAAATATTATAACAAATAATATTTATGATATAATATAAAGGCAGATTATTATTGACTAGGAGGGATATTAATGAAATATAAAGCTGTAATTTCTGATTTAGATGGAACTCTTTTAAATGGAGAACATAAAATATCAGAATATACAAAAAATGTTATAAAAAATATAATAGGACAGGGAGTAAAATTTATTATAGCAACAGGAAGACATCATATAGATGCTCTTTGTTTTAAAAATCAACTTGGGGCAGATTCATATCTTGTTTCAGCAAATGGGTCAAAAGTACATGACAATGATAATAAAGAGATAATCTCTCATAATATATCTAAAGAATTAACAGAAAGACTTTTAGATATAAAAGTTCCTTCTGATACAGTAAGGGGGGTATATTTAGGAAATAACTGGTTCACAGAAAAATATATTTCAGAATTTGAAGAGTATCATGTTGAATCAGGTTTTAGAGCTGAAGTAATAGATTTTGAAGAATTAAGAGGAAAAGAGATTTCAAAAATTTTTTATATAAGTAATAATATAAAAGAGCTTGAAGAATTAGAAAAAATAATAAAATCAGATAAAGAATTTTGTGAAAAACTAGATATTACAGCTTCATTAGATAATTGCTTAGAAGTTATGGTAAAGGAAGCTACAAAGGGAAATGCTGTATTAGAAATTTTAGAAAAAGAGGGAATATTACCAGAAGAGGCAATAGCTTTTGGTGATGGACTTAATGATAAAGAGATGCTTCAAGTAGTTGGAAAAGGAATAATAATGGGAAATGCAAGTGATAAATTAAAAGCATTTCTTCCTGATTATGAAGTGATAGGAACATCTTCAGAAGATGCTGAAGCACATTATTTGGAAAAAATTTTTAAATAAGATTGACGTGAAAAATATAAATTGATATACTGGGTATAGGTATAAAGAAAAATTATCTAAAGAAATAAAATCAGGAGGATATTTTATGAAAAAAATACTTATAATCGGTGGTGTTGCAGGAGGAGCTTCAGCAGCAGCAAGACTTAGAAGACATAGTGAAGAGGATAGAATAATAATGTTTGAAAGAGGACCTCATGTGTCTTTCTCAAATTGTTGTTTACCATATCATTTAAGTGGAGTAATTAAGGAAGCAAGTAATCTTGTACTTATGTCTCCTGAAAAATTTGCAGCTCAATATAAAATAGAAGCAAGAACAAATAATGAAGTTGTAAATATAGATAGAGCTAAAAAAGAAGTAACAGTTAAAAATGTTATTACTGGGGAGGAGTATACAGAAAATTACGATAAACTTATTTTATCTATGGGAGCAAAACCTATTGTTCCAAAAATTCCTGGAATTGAAAATGTAAATACTTTCACAGTAAGAAACGTTGTTGATATAGATAGATTAAATAATTTTGTAAAAGGAATAGAATCTAAAAATGTAACAGTTATTGGTGGAGGATTTATAGGAGTTGAAGTTGTAGAAAATCTTAGAGAAGCTGGATATAATGTAACTCTTGTAGAAGCAGCTAACCAAATTATGAAAACATTTGACTATGATATGGTTCAAATTTTACATAAAGAAATATATGATAAAGGTGTAAACTTAATAGTTGGAGATAAGGTAAATGGATTTGAAAAAAATACTGTAATCCTTGAATCAGGAAAAAGAATTGAAGCAGAAGCAGTGGTTCTTGCAATAGGTGTTCTTCCTGAAACAGAACTTGCAGTTAAAGCTGGAATTGAATTAGGAAAAACAGGTGCAATAAAAGTAAATCAAAATTATATGACAAATGATAATGACATCTATGCAGTTGGAGATGGAATTGAAGTTTATAATGCATTATTTAATGATTATTTCAAACTTTCACTTGCAGGACCAGCTCAAAAACAAGCAAGAGCAGTTGCTGACCATATAAATGGAATGAAAGTAAATAATAGAGGATTTATAGGTTCATCAGTTATAAAAGTATTTGATTATAACGGAGCTTCAACAGGACTTACTGAATCAATTATAAAAGATAGAAAATTAAGTTTAAATTATGAAACAGCAGAATTTATGCTTTCTGATAGAGTTGGACTTATGCCTGAATCAAGACCTGTTCACTTTAAACTTATCTATGAAGTTCCTACTGGAAGAGTTTTAGGAGCTCAAGCAATAGGAAAAGGAGAAGTTGCAAAAAGAATAGATGTAATAGCAACAGTTATTAAATTTGGTGGAACAATAGAAGATCTTAAAGATTTAGAGTTATGTTATGCTCCTCCATTTGGAACAGCAAAAGATATTGTAAACTTTGCTGGATACATTTCATCAAATCTTTTAGGTGATGACTATAAACAAGTACACTTTTCACAAGTTAGAGAATTAGTTGAAAGTGGAGCTTGTATTATTGATGTAAGAGAAAAAAATGAATATGAAATAGGACATTTAAACACAGCAGTAAATATTCCAATGAGTGAAATAAGACAAAGAATAAATGAAATTCCTACTGATAGACCTCTATATATTCAATGTAAAGGTGGACAAAGAAGTTATAATGTTTGTCTTCTATTAAAACATCTTGGGTTTAAAGAAGTATATAATGTAACAGGTGGATTTGTTTCAATCACTCTATTTGAATATTTCAATGATAAAACTCAAAATAGAAAACCTATATTAACAAGCTATTCATTTTAGAAATAAAAGTTAAAGGGAAATTTTATGGAAAATGAAAAAAAATATTTAACAATAACACCTCAAGAGGCAAAAAACTTAATTGATAATGAAAAAAATCTTGTAATAATAGATGCAAGAACAGAGATGGAGTTTACATATGAGGGGAAACTTGAAAATGCAATCTCTTTAGATTTTTTAAAACCTCGTATTTTTAAAAGAGAAATACAAAAATATGATAAAGAGAAAACTTATCTTGTTTATTGTAGTGTTGGTCGTGTTAGTAAATTTGCATGTGAACTTATGATAGAACTTGGATTTAATAAAGTTTATGAAATGGCTGGTGGATTAAAAGCATGGCAAAAAGATAAAAGTCTTATTTCTGTTGTATCAAAACTTGATGATGAAGAAATTATTGAGGCAAGAAAAAGTATTATTACAAGACTTAATAAGATTGAGGGACAGATAAGAGGTATGAAGAAAATGCTTCTTGATGGGGAATATTGTGGAGATATATTAAACCAATCATTAGCAGTAAAATCTGCACTTAATAGTGTTAATCAAGAAATAATGGAGATGTTTTCAAATGCTTGTATAATAACTCCAGAAACTAAAAAAGATTTTTTTAAATATTTGAAAAAATTGATGAAATAAAATTTAAGAAAGAGATGTAAAGAATTATACTTTATATCTCTTTTTATGTAGTAATATTAAAAAAACTTTTTTATTTTTATAAAATAGTATAA
>JAHHTB010000074.1 GCA_020024855.1 Fusobacterium sp. | reverse complement strand
GGATGTAGTAACAGAAATATGGAATGTTGAGGACTGGACAACTAAGGTGGTTTAGATAAATTATTTTTTATTAAAATCAAGAACACTCTCTTAAAGAGTGTTCTTTTCATATTATTAAATATGATCCCTTTATATTTTAATTTTATAATAATTTTCTTATTTTCCGTTTAGTATATCAAAAAATTCACCTTTTTTTGCAACTAATTCATCATAAGTTCCTTCTTCTATAACTCCCTCTTTTCCTATCACTATAATTTTATCAAAATTTTTAGTTACAGAAAGTCTGTGAGTTACTGCTATAAGAGTTTTACCAAAAAATTCCTTATCTATATTTTCCATTATCTTACTTTCAGAAGTATTATCAAGCCCAGAAGTTGCTTCATCAAGAATTATTATTTGAGGATTTTTTAAAAATACTCTTGCTAAAGAAATTCTTTGCTGTTGCCCTGTACTTAAAATTGTTCCACTATTACCTAAAATTGTTTCATATTTTTCTGGCAGTTCCTCAATAGTATTATGTATATATGCTTTTTTTGAGGCTTCAATTATTTCATAATCAGAAGATTCTTCCCTAACAATATTTATATTATTTTTTATTGTATCCCCTAAAATATTTTCTTTTTGCTCAATAGTCCCCATAAGAGAAAGTACACTTTCACGGGTTATATCTTTATAACTTTTATTATTTATAAAAATCTCCCCACTACTTGGAAGATAATTTCTTTTTATAAGATTCATAAGAGTTGTTTTTCCCACTCCACTTCTTCCTACAATAGCAACTTTTTCACCTTTTTTTATTTCAAAACTTAAATTTTTAATCACAGGGTTATCTTTAGAATAGTTAAAAAATACATTTTTAAATTTAAGTGATTCAAAATTATGTTCTAATTTTATATCTCCCTCTGGAAGAATATAATCTGTATTAAGCATCTCCTCAACTCTTGTTATTCCTGCCCTACCTTTATGATATGTATCTGTTAGTCCTGTTAATTTTATAAGAGAAACTTTAAATCTATCAACTAAAAGAAGAAATGATACAATAATTCCTATACTTATCTTTCCTTTTATAAAAAGAATTCCCCCAGCACAGATTAAAATAAGCTGAGTAAAGTGTACATAAAAAGTTACACCAGCCATAAATATTCCCACATTAAGAAAATTTTTCTTTTCTGTTGAAAGAAGTTCATCATTTACTTTTAAAAATTTTCTATATGCTATTTTTTCAAGAAGATTATCTTTTAAGAAAAGTATCACCTTTAATATTTCATGAAGAACAACTGTAAGAGCACTATTTTTCTTTCTTATCTCTCTATATCCTTTTTTCATTTTTTTATTTTTACTATACACAAAAACAAGCCCTAAAGGGAGAGGGGCAAAAGTTATAAAAGCAAGGGTAGGACTATATATAAACATAAGAGCAAATCCCCCTACAAGAGAACCACCAGAGGCAAGTAAATCTTGAAGTCCTCTATATAAAAGTGCTGAAGAACTTTCTAAGTCACTTGTCATTCTTGCTATTAAATCTCCCACCTCTTTTTTATTAAAAAATTCATGGGATTGTTTTAAAAAATGTGAAAATAAATCATTTCTCATATGATACTTTATTCTATTTCCCATAAGTTGCCCTCTACTAAAACTTAGAACTGCAAAAATAGTTCTTATTCCATAAAGAAAAAGAGCAAAGGCTGTAAGAAGTAGAAGATTTCTCACATTTTTTTCTGGAATAGCTTTGTCTATAATATTTTTCACTACAAGAGGAGTTGAAAGGTCTAAAATAGTTACTACAATATTAAAAAAGACAAAGGCTGTTAAAAGCATCTTTTCTTTTTTATAATATCTTATTATTATATTCTCATTTTTATTTAACATTTTTTATTACCTCATACACTTCTTCTATTCCATCAACTATTCTTGGAGTGGCACGAAGAATTTTATCTGATTCAAAAACATAGATATTATTATTTTTGTAAGCATTTGAATATTTTAAAAATTCATTACTCATAACAATATCATCTACTGATTTTATTTTCATTGTCCCTATAATAACATCTGGATTTTCTTTTAATATCATGTCTGTTGATATTATTGCACTCTTACTATTTTCAAATGCACTAGCTATATTTTCTATTTTTAAAAGTTTCAAAATCTCACTAGGAATTGTATTTTTTGAAAAAGATGTCATAGGAGAACTTGAATATAAAACAACCCCTTTTAAATTTCTGTCTTCAACATTTTTTTCTATTTCTTTCATCACTTGTTTTTTTTCATTTATTAAATTTTCTGCCTCTTTCTCTTTTCCTGTAAATATTCCATATATTTTAGTTTTTAAAAATATCTCATCAAAATTTACTGACCTATCAATGAAATATGGAATTTTATACTCCTTTAAAAGTGTTTCAATCTTTGGAGCTCCCATTGGATTTAAAATTACAAGGTCTGGCTTTAATGAAATAATTTTTTCAATAGATGGTTTTGTTATTGCCCCAACTGATTGCAATTTTTTTGTCTTATCCTCTGGATAAATTTTATTTATTTTTGTTCTTGCTATTGCTGAAATCTTATTTTCTCCACCAATAAGATAAAAAATTTCAACTGCTGATGGGTCAGCAACTATAATTTTATTGTACTCTTTTAAAAACACCTTATTTCCATAATTATCAACTGCCATATTTTTTTCTATTTTTATTGAATATGTTAGTATATTTAAAATAAGAAATAAAAATAATGTTATTTTTTTCATATTTTTTCCTTTCTTTTTTTAGTATAATACTTATTTTACTAGAAAAACCAAAAAAATAAAACAGCTTTCTGTTAAAGTTTCACAGAAAGCCGTCTAATTAAATATTATTTTTTACTATAAGTCAAATCTATATCCGGCACCAAACATTACTCTTGAATTTTCTATATCATATTTTCCATGATTTGTTTTAAGTTTTCCATCATTTACTCTATAAGCCATTTCAAGAGAAAGATTTTGAATTTCTACTCCAAATCCTATTGCATAATATAGTCCATCATCATAACTGAAATATTTGTTATCATCAAAATCATTAAATGAATATCCTATATCTGCCTTAATATATGGTGCCCAATCTCCCACATTTGCTACCTTAAATTTTCCTGTAAGATACACTGGTAAAGAGTTAAAATTAGGAAGTTTTTCTCCATCATAATCATATTTATAATCAAAATCTCCATGTCTTTGATATGCTACTCCAATACCAACCTCAGCATCATAAGAGATACTTCTTGTAAATTCCACTGCAACCCCATAAGCTGCCTCGTCTATTTTGTCTTTATTTTCAACTTTTGCACCACTATCTAAATCATATTTACTAAAAGGAGAAAATTCAGCTCTTAAATATAAATGGTCATTTCCTACTGCCCCAAATGCTATTGTTGATAATGCAAATAATCCAAATAATATTTTTTTCATAATACTTACCTCCAATATAGTTTTAATACAAGTTTTCTATACTCATATTATACCCCATATTTTAAAAAAAGAAAGTGAAGAATATATAAAATATGAAATATGGATTTAAAATATGGTATAATATTTTGTATATAAAGATTGGAGTTGATAAAATGCTTGATAAAAGTTTAGTTGAAAAAATATTAAATGAAGCTCTTTCAACAGGTGGAGATTTTGCTGAAATCTTCGTTGAAAAGAAAAATAGTACAGGACTTTATATGATTGACGGAAAAGTAGAATCTTCTCTTTCTGGAAAAGATTTTGGTATAGGAATAAGAATATTTAAAGAACTTTACTCTGTTTATGGTTATACAAATGATATGAGTGAAGATAATCTTATTAAAACAGCGAGAAAAATAGCTCAGGCAATAAAGGGAACAAAAACTGATATTACAATCAACCTTTTAAAACAAGATATTAAAAACTATAATAAGATAGAAATTTATCCTGAATCTGTTTTGAAAAAAGAAAAAATAGAGATAATGAAAAGAGGGTATAAATCTGCTAAAGAGTTTGATAGTGAAATATCACAAGTAAGAATTTCTTATGCTGATTCAAAACAAAATATTCTTGTTGCTAATTCAGAGGGAGTTTGGGCAGAAGATGAAAGAGTGAGAGGAAGAATAAGAATAGAAAGTGTAGCTTCAAATGGAACAGAAATGCAAACAGGAAGTATGGGACCAGGAGCTTCAAAAGGATTTGAATTTTTCCAAAATTTAGATGTGGAAAGTTATGCAAGAGAGGCATCAAGAATTGCTAAAACAACTCTTCATGCTGATTATTCTCCTAGTGGAAAAATGCCTGTAATAATTGACAATGGTTTTGGTGGAGTTATTTTCCATGAGGCTTGTGGACATGGACTAGAGGCTACAAGTGTTGCCAAAGGAAATTCTGTTTTTGCTGGAAAACTTGGACAGATGATAGCAAGTCCTGTAGTGAGTGCTGTTGATGATGGAACTATTCCAAATGAGTGGGGAACTCTTAATATTGATGATGAGGGAACACCTACAAGAAGAAATCTTCTTATTGAAAATGGAATTTTAAAAGGATATTTAATTGATAAATTAAATGGTAGAAGAATGGGAATGGAATCAACAGGAAGTGGAAGAAGAGAATCATATAAATATGCTCCTACTTCAAGAATGACAAATACATTTATTTTAAATGGAAAATCTACTCTTGAAGAGATGATTTCATCTACTGAAAAAGGTATTTATGCTAAATATATGGGTGGTGGCTCTGTTAATCCAACCACTGGAAACTTTAACTTTGCTGTTATGGAAGGATACCTTATTGAAAATGGAAAAATTACTACTCCTGTAAGAGGGGCAACTCTTATTGGTACAGGAAGTGAAATTCTAAGAAAAATTGATATGGTTGGAAATAATTTAGCACATGGACAGGGAATGTGTGGTTCTATCTCTGGAAGTATCTGCACTAATGTAGGGCAACCTTGTTTAAAAGTTGGGGAAATTACAGTTGGTGGACGTAAATAAATTAAAATAACAAAAAATAAAAAACTCTCCTGATATTATTCAAGAGAGTTTTTCTATTTAATATAACCTTACTTTACTTTTTTATAAATATATAATTCATGAATCTCTTTATCATATCCCTCATAGAATCCCACAGGCATTCCTCTATCTACTTTAGTTCCTCTATTAGCAAGCACAAGTAAATCTGAGTTAGTAGGATCTATAGCTAAACCTTCTATCTCACCAGCTCTTTTAAAATCGTCCATCTCTCTAAATAATTTTACATAAGTAGAAGTTTTTCCATAATCACTTACATCACAAATATAAATATTATCTGTTTCATCAAAATCAGCATCTCCATCGTCAGCTGTTATTAATATTTTTCCATCTATATAGAATATTCCTTGAGTATATTGAGGATCAGGTCTTAAATGAACTTTTCCATCATATTTTTTTGTTTTTAAATCATAACGATATAAATATCTTCCCTTTGTCCAGTCAGCCATCCAAACCATATTTCTATCTCTATCCACTGTAAGTCCACACACTTCAACTTGTCCAGAATCAGCATTCCAAGGAATAGAATATTTATATTCTAAAGTTTCTGCATCATAAACAGCAACTTGAATATTTTTACTTGTTCCAAATTCAAAAATTTCTATACCTGTATAAATTTCTCCATTCCAAACATCAATATCACCAAAATGGTTGGCTTCCTTTTCCAATTTTTTAAAAGGTTCTGAATTTTTCTTAATTAATTTTCCTGTTTTATCATACTTAAATAACTCTGTGCTACTAGAAATATAGTAATAATCCTTATCAACAGCAACACCTTGACGTCCTTCAACTTCTATTACCTTTGAAAGCTTGTATTCACTTCCAAGAGTTGAAGAAGCAAATAATTGGAGAGAAAGAAATGCAAAAATAAATAAAATAATCTTTTTCATAAAGCCTCCTTATAGTGTAAATAAAAAATAAAAGTATCTTATTCTAAAATATACTTCATAAAATATGAATTGTCAAAAAATATTATACAAAAAAGGCTGTTACATTTTTATCTGTAACAACCTTTCTTAATCATATTATTTTTTACTTTTAAAAAATTAATTGAAATATTTTTCTATTATTTCTCCAAAAGTTCCATCAGCTTTAATTTTATCTATAGCTGTATTTATTTCATCTAGTAATTGAGAATCATCTTTTCTTACTGCTATTGCATATGCCTCAGATTCTCCCTGTCCTTCAGCAAGTTTTAATCCTTCATTTTGAGCTACATAGTTATTTGCTGTTTCAGAATCAAGAACAACTGCATCAACTTTTCCAGCTTGAAGAGCCATAATTCCTGCATAAGCTGCATTAAATCTTTCAACTTGAACGTTAGGCATTTCACTTACAACAACATCTCCAGTAAATCCAAGCATAACTGCCACTTTTTTACCTGTTAAATCATCAAAGTTAGTTATAGTTGTATTTGATTCAGGAACGATTATAACTTGATTAGCCATATAATATGGTTGAGAAAAGTTTACAGCTTTTTGTCTTTCTTCAGTTGCTGTCATTCCTGCTACAACTATATCAACTTTTTTTGTTTGTAAAGCTGGAAGAAGTCCGTCAAAACTCATATCCTTTACAACAACTTCTCTACCAAGTTCTTTTCCTATTGCATTTATAAAATCAATATCAAACCCAACTACTTTTCCCTCTTCTAAATATTCAAATGGTGGAAATTCAGCATTAGTTCCAACATATAAAGGTCCTTTTTCTTCTACTTTTGCCTCTTCTTTTTTATCTCCACAAGCAACAAAAGCAAACATTAACATTAAAACACTTAATAATTTTACAATCTTTTTCATTTTTCTTCCTCCTAAATTAAATATATTTAAAAATTATTACTAACTTAACTAACGATTTAAAACTTTATTTAAAAATTCTTGTGTTCTTTCATGTTTTGGAGAATTAAATAATTCTTCTGGTGTTGTATCCTCTAAAATTGTTCCTCTATCCATAAAGAAAACTCTATCAGCAACATTCTTAGCAAATCCCATTTCATGAGTTACTATTAACATTGTCATTCCCTCTTCAGCAAGAGTTTTCATAACATCTAAAACCTCTTTTATCATTTCTGGGTCAAGAGCTGATGTAGGTTCATCAAAAAGTATTACTTCTGGGTCCATAGCAAGTGCTCTTGCTATTGCTATTCTCTGCTTTTGTCCCCCTGAAAGTTGATTTGGATAAACTAAAGCCTTATCTTTAAGTCCAACTTTTTCAAGAAGAGTGTATGCTTTTTTCTCTATGCTTTCCTTTGTCTCTTTTTTCACTTTCATTGGTGCAAGAGTTAAATTTTCTAAAACTGTTTTATGTGGGAAAAGATTAAAGTGTTGAAAAACCATTCCAACATTTCTTCTTATCACATTAATATCAGTTTCTTCATCCATAAGATTTTTATTTTTTATATATATTGCTCCACCTGTTGGCTCCTCAAGAAGATTTAGACATCTTAGAAAAGTCGATTTTCCACTTCCAGAAGGACCAATTATAGCAATAACTTCACCTTTTCTTATCTCCACTGAAATATCTTTTAATACTTCTAATTCTCCATAACTTTTATATAAATGCTCTACTCTAATCACTTACTTTCATCCCCTTTTCTACTTTTCTCATAAATTTAGTAAATAAACCAGTCATTACAAGATATATAATACCTACTGCAAGAAGTGGCTCAACTCCTCTATAAGTTTGACTTGTAATAATATTTGCTGAACGAAGAAGGTCAACTCCACCAATAAATCCTACTATTGAAGTTTCCTTTAATAATGTTATAAACTCACTTACAAGAGCTGGAAGTATTTTCTTTATTGCTTGTGGAATAATTACCTCTTTCATTGCTGTTCCATAAGGCATTCCTAATGCTCTTGCTGCCTCCATTTGTCCTTTATCAAGTCCCTCTATACCTGCTCTTATAATTTCAGATACATAAGCCCCTGAGTTAATTCCAAATGATAAACTTGCAATTAAAAATACTGGCATATCTCTAAATCCTGCAAAAATTACATTGGCAAGAATCATAAGCTGAACAACTGCTGGAGTTCCTCTTATAATATCAGTGTATAATATAGCAAAATATTCTAATGGATTTCCTTTGAAAACTTTTTCAAAAATACCAAATAGAACTATTACTATAAAAAATCCTAAAAAGAAGAATTTATATAAAAATATTAAACGCATTAAAACCAACATTACCACCGCTGATAAAATAGGTATTTCACTTAGTTTTTTATACATAGAAACTATACTTTTTGTCAAACTAAATTTTGATATTCTCATAAGTGCAAAAAGTACACCTAAAATAATTCCGATTACTGCTGAAAAAAATGTTACCCCAACAGAAAATGTTAACCCTTGAAGAATATAATTATATCTCTCCCCTCCAATAAAAATTTCTTTTAATGTATCAATATATTGAAACATTTCTCCCTCCTTTATGTATATTAAAATTTGTATGCTGAAAAAAAGAAAAAGGTCTAGCCTTTGATAAACTAAACCTTTAATAACTATGAAAATAAAAACCAATAGCATGAACTATTGGCTAATAAAATCAATCTATACTCATGGAAAAAATATTCCAATCTTTGCAAAAGAATAAAGTCATTATTCAGCCATATCAAAAGAAACTGGTTTATTAAATTATATAAATTTCCTGTTCCTATCTCTCCTGATAATAAATAACATTTTTATCCTCCAAATTACTATTTTTCTTATATTAAATCAATATTAGCAGATTAGTTTGTAAATGTCAATTTATTTTTTATTTAATTATATTGTTTTAATAAAATCAATTTAATGCTAAAATAGTGTA
>JAHHTB010000073.1 GCA_020024855.1 Fusobacterium sp. | reverse complement strand
CTAATTTTATAAGAAATTTACCTTGAATATTAATCTATATATTAAAAAGAATTAATAAAAGAAAGAAAAAACTTAAAGAATAAAAAAAGATCATTCTTTTATCAAAAAAATGTTTAATTATTGGTATGTTAAGTTTAATTTAATTTTTCTATTCCATTTTTTAAAAAAAAAAGGTATAATGTGATCAGAAATATAGTTCAGGGAGGTAAAATGTTAATTAATTCTAGCAACAAACAAATAATAATTCAAAGTTCAGTTGGTTCTGTATTTGCTTCTACTGCAGATGAAGAGCTAAAAAAAGCTATTCAAGAAGGGCAAAATGCTGTTGCCATCTCTGGAAGAGTATGTAACCCAGGTGTTTATGATATGCCTGAAAATGGTTCTCTTGCAGATTTAATTCAACTTGCAGGTGGAATAGTAGGTAAGAAAAAATTTAAAGCGGCTCAATTCGGACTTCCATTTGGAGGATTCATCACTGAGGAGTCACTTACAAAACCTTTAGATTTTTCTCTATTCAATAAAAATACTCATAGAAATATAATTGTACTTTCTGAAGAAGATTGTATAATATCTTTCTCAAAATTCTACATTGAATTTTTGTTAGGAAAAATTCAACAAAGAGGATATCTTGAGTATTCAAGAGTACAATATGAAATAGAAAGATCTTGGAGAGTTCTTGACAGAATTTCAAAAGGAAAAGCAAATATGAGAGATGTTTTCCTTTTAAGACAACTTTGTACAACTATAAAAGAAACTCTAAACCAAACTCATAACCTTGTTTTAGAGTCTATTGATAAATTCTACCATGAGTTTGAAGAGCACATTGAAGAGGGGAACTGTCCAGCTGGGCAATGTATTCAATTATTAAAATTCAGAATAACTGATAAATGTATTGGATGTACAGCTTGTGCAAGAGTTTGTCCTGTTCATTGTATTTCTGGAGAACTTAAAAAGAAACATACAATTGATAACTCAAAATGTACTCACTGTGGTCAATGTGTAATAGCTTGTCCAGTAAGTGCTATATTTGAAGGAGATCACACACTTCAATTATTAAGAAATATTGCAACTCCTAACAAAACAGTTGTGGCTCAAATAGCTCCTGCAGTTAGAGTAGCAATTGGAGAGGCTTTTGGATTTGAAGCTGGAGTAAACGTAGAGAAGAAATTAGTAGCTGCACTTAAGAAAATAGGTGTTGATTATGTATTTGATACAAGCTGGGCTGCTGACCTTACAGTAATGGAAGAAGCAACAGAATTCCAATCAAGATTAGAGAAATTCTATAAAGGTGATGACACTGTTAAACTTCCAATACTAACATCTTGTTGTCCTGCATGGATTAAATTCTTTGAGCAAAACTATCCAGATATGTTAGACGTTCCATCATCAGTAAAATCTCCTATGGAAATTTTCTCAACTGTTGCAAAAGATATTTGGGGAAAAGGAATGGGGCTTACAAGAGAACAAATTTCTGTTGTAGCTATTATGCCATGTCTTGCTAAAAAATATGAGGCATCAAGACAAGAATTCTCAAGAGGAGATAACTATGATACAGATTTCGTTATAACAACTAGAGAATTAATAAAAATATTCAAAGAATCTAATATAGATTTAAAAGAACTTGAAGATGAAGAATTTGATAGTCCATTAGGAGAATACTCTGGAGCTGGAATTATTTTCGGAAGAACTGGTGGAGTTATTGAAGCTGCTACAAGAACAACTGTTGAAATGATAACAGGTGAAAGATTAGATAATATTGAATTCCAAGAATTAAGAGGTTGGGACGGATTTAGAAGTGCTGATCTTAAGATTGGACATATTGAATTAAGAATAGGTATTGCTCATGGACTTGAAGAAGCAGGAAAAATGCTTGATAAGATAAGAGCAGGAGAAGAATTCTATCATGCTATTGAAATCATGGCATGTAAAGGTGGATGTATCGGTGGTGGAGGACAACCTAAAGCTCTTAAGAAAATGGAAGTATTAAAGAAAAGAGCTGAAGGTTTAAATAGTATTGATGAAGTTCTTCCAATTAGACGTGCTCATGAAAATGGATCAGTAAAAGAGATTTATGATAAATATCTTGACTATCCAATGAGCCGTAAAGCACATGAATTATTACATACAAAATATTTCCCTAAATTAAAATAGGATAGATAAAAAATGGAAGCTGTTTCAGATTAATATTTTTATTAATCTGAAACAGCTTTTTTTGTTTTTTTATTAAAATATATAAACTTTATGTACTTTAAGTTATCTTTAGTTTCAGAAAAAGTTCAAAAAAATTTTTAAAAATGTTGCAATTTTTTTAATAATGTGGTATCTTGTTGTTAAGTTGCAAGAAAATGTGGCTAAATGTTAGATGATGTTGAAAAAAGTCTGTGAATTTGATAGATACATTTAAAAAAATGATATATAATTTATTTTAGATGAAGTTAAAAATATATATCAAAACAAGGAGGCATTTAATGTTAGCAATTCAAAGACTAAAAGAGATTGAGAATATACTTAATGAAAAAGGTAGTGTAGTTATTAGTTCTCTTAGTAAGCAGTTTAAAGTTTCAGAAGAAACAATTAGAAGGGATTTAGATAAACTAGAAAAAACAAAAGTATTAAAAAGAGTAAGAGGAGGAGCTTATCTTCAATCAGAATCAGATAAACAAGTCCCTTTAGAAATAAGAGAAAAAATATATCTTACAGAAAAACAAGAAATAGCAGATAAGTGTATAGAATTTATAGAAGATGGAGACACAATTATGATAGACAGTAGTACAACAGCTGTTTGTGTGGCTCAGAATATTCACAAATATCAAAAAAAAGTTACTGTTATAACAAATTCTTTAAAAGTTGTTGAAGAATTTCAAGATTCAAAATGGGTAAAAGTAATTTGTGTTGGTGGTGGACTTAGAAAGAGAACAAAATCTTTTATAGGAAATCAAGCATTAAATCAATTAGATTCTCTTCATGCTAATAAAGCATTTATAAGTTGTACAGCAGTAAATAAAAAGTTTGGAGCAACAGATGATAGTGAAAGAGAATCTGAAATTAGAAAAAAAATGATTTCTAATTCAGAAAAATTTTTCTTAATAGTAGATGGAACAAAATTTGATAATTTAGAATCACATCTTATATGTAAGCTTGATGAAATAGATGTAATTGTTACAGAGGAAAAATTATCAGATGAATGGGAAGAAATTTTTGAAAAAGTTAAAGTAGAAATTAAATATGTTTAATAGAAAAATAACAATGCAGGTTTTAATGTTATAGAGGAGGAAAAATGGAAAATTTTAATTTTAAAAGCACTACAAGATTAGTTTTTGGAAAAGATACTCATGAAGAAACAGGAAAATATGTAAAAGAATATAGTAATAAAATACTTGTTCATTATGAAGGAGATGGAGCTTTAATAAAAAAACTTGGTATCTATGATAAAGTTATAAAGTCATTAGAAGAAAATGGAATAGAATATGTAACTCTTGGTGGAGTAGTTCCTAATCCTAGATTATCACTTGTATACGAAGGGATAAGAATATGTAAAGAAAATGGAATAAATTTTGTTTTAGCTATAGGTGGAGGAAGTGTTATAGATTCTGCTAAAGCAATTTCATTAGGAACTGCTTATGAAGGAGATGTATGGGATTTCTTTACAGGAAAAAATGAACCTAAAAAATCTATGAATGTTGGAGTTGTTTTAACAATACCAGGTTCAGGATCAGAAATGTCAGAAAGCTCAATTATAAGTAATGAAGAATTATCTTTGAAATGTGTTTGTGATACAGAGAAAAATTTCCCAGTATTTTCTATTTTAGATCCACAAGTATGTTTTACGATTCCATCATATTTAATGGCATGTGGAGTTACAGATATAATGTCGCACTTAATGGAAAGATATTTTAGCCAAGCAAAACACACAGAATTAAGTGATGCTTTATTAGAAGCCGCAATGAGAACAGTTGTTGAGTTTGGACCTAAAATAATGAAAGATCCAAGAGATTATAATAATGCAGCTCAAATTATGTGGTCGGCAACAGTAGCTCATAATGGAATGATTGCATGTGGAAGGATAGCGGATTGGTCATCACATAGAATAGAACACGAAATCAGTGCTATTTATGATATAACTCATGGTGCAGGAATGGCAATAGTATTCCCAGCTTGGATGAAATATGTAAAAGATGAAAATATAGATGTTTTTGTAAACTTTGCAGTAAAAGTTTTTGGTGTTGAAAATACAACTAAAGAAGAAACAGCATTAAAAGGAATAGAAAAACTAGAGGAATTCTTTAAAACTTTAGGTTTAAAAATTTCACTTTCTGAAGTTGGAATAGGTGAAGAACATTTTGAAGTAATGGCAGAAAAGGCTCTTGCTGGAAGTGAAACATTAGGAAGATTTAAGAAGCTTACAAAGGAAGATATAGTAAATATATTAAAAAGATCAAAGTAGAAGAGGTATAAAAATGTTATTAGAAAAAGAGAGATTAGAAGTTATAGAATATGGAAAGCGTATGATTACAGATGGGCTTACAAAAGGAACTGGAGGAAATATAAGTATATTTAATAGAGAAAAAGGACTTATGGCTGTTACTCCAAGTGGAATAGATTATATGAAAATTAAACCTGAAGATATAGTTATTCTTGATGTACAAACAGGAAAAATAGTTGATGGAGATAGAGTTCCATCAAGTGAGTCTGATATGCATAGAATTTTCTATAAATATAGAGATGATATAGATGCTATGGTACATACCCACTCTAAATTTGCATCAGGGCTTTCATGTACAGGTAAAAAACTTCCAGCAGTACATTATTTACTTGCTGTTGCAGGAATAGATGTTCCTTGTGCAGAATATGCAACTTATGGTACAGTAAAACTTGCAAAAAATGCTTTTGAAGCTATGAAAGGGACAAAGGCAGTTCTTTTAAGTAATCATGGAATGATAACAGGAGGAAAAAATCTTGCTGAAGCATACAATATAGCAGAAAATGTAGAATTTTGTTGTGAATTATATTTTATTGCTAAAACAGTAGGAGAACCTAATATTCTTTCAGATGAAGAAATGAAAAATGTTATCGGTAGATTTGAAGATTATGGAAAAAGAATAGAGGAGCACGAAGAAATTTAATAAAAATAAAATATAAAAATCAGGAGGGATAGTGATGGAAAAGAAAGGTAACATTAAAGGTTTGATCCCATTATTTATTTTCTTGGGATTATATGCAGGTGCAGGAATTTTTACAGGTAATTTTGGAAGTATGCCACTTCTTACTGCTTTCATGATTACAATGGGTGTTTCATTTGTTCTTAATAAAGAGGGAGATAAAAAAACTCTTGATCAAAAAGTTGAAATTTTCTGTAAAGGTGCAGGAGATTCTACATTAATTCTTATGGTTGTAATATTTCTTTTAGCAGGAGCTTTTTATTCAGTAGCTGATGCTATGGGTGCAGTTAGTTCAACAGTAAATTTAGGATTATCTGTATTACCAGCTAAAGCATTATTACCAGGATTATTTTTAGTAGGATGTGCATTAAGTTTTTCAATGGGAACATCAATGGGAACAGTAAGTGCTCTTACACCAGTTGCAGTTGGTATTGCAAGAGAAACAGGAATAGCTCTTCCACTTGTATGTGCTATAGTAGTTGGTGGAGCAATGTTTGGAGATAATATGTCATTTATTTCTGATACAACAATTGCTGCAACAAGAACACAAGAAGTTGGAATGAGAGATAAGTTTAAAGTAAACTTTGCAATAGTTTTACCAGCAGTAATAATCAATCTTATTTTAATATCTTTAATGGGTGGAAATGGAGTAGCAGGAAAAGTCTATGAATATAATCTTGTGAATATAATTCCTTATCTTTCTATAATAGTACTAGCTCTTATTGGTTTAAATGTTATTAATGTTTTAGGAATCGGAATAGTATTAGGACTTGGAATAGGTTTAATGCATGGAGATTTTAAATTTATTGAAATTTTTGGAATATTACAAAGAGGATTTGGTTGGATGGAGGATATGTCTATAATCGCTATGGTAGTAGGAGGAGTTGTTGCTCTTATGCATTATCATGGTGGAATAGATTATATTCTTGAAAATCTTACATCAAGAATTAAAAGTAAAAAAGGTGCTGAATTAGGAATTGCAGTTTTAGTAAGTGTACTTGATCTTGCAACTACAAATAATACAGTATCAATAATTACAGCAGGACCTCTTGCAAGAGATATAGCTGATGAGTTTGGTGTTGATCGTAAGAGAACAGCAGGACTTTTAGACATATTCTCTTCAGCGTTCCAAGGATTGATGCCTTATGCAGGTCAACTACTAATGGCTGCAGGAATGGCTCAAATTTCTCCAGGTGCAATTGTTCCATATTGCTGGTATTCTATGCTTATGATTGCTATGGGAATTTTATCAATCCTTACAGGAATTCCTAATTTTAAAAGTACAAATGAGTAATTGAATAGTATAAAAATAAAATACAGAAAACTTATACTTTAAGTTTTCTGTATTATCTTTATAAATAATTAATGAATAAAAAGGTGAAAAAGATGAAAAGAATGGATGATGGTTTAGCATTTATGCTTCAATATGAAAATATTGCATGGTATGAAGATGGAAAGGTAAGAATACTTGACAGAAGAATTTATCCAAGAGAGGTAAAATTTGTAGAATGTACAGATTATCATGAAGTAAGACAGGCTATAACAGATATGGTAACTCAAAGTGCAGGACCATATACTGCAGCAGGAATGGGAATGGCTCTTGCAGCTTATCAAGCTCAAGGATTATCAAAAGAAAAACAAATTGCTTTTCTTGAAGAAGCTTCAGAAGTAATTTCTCATGCAAGACCAACAACAGCAAATCGTATGAAATTAATTACAGATGCTTGCTATGAGGTTGGAAAAGAAGCTATTGAAAAAGGTGAATCTGCAGTTGATGCAATTTTTAAAAGAACGATAGATTCTCTTGAAAGAAGATATGGAAGAATGTCAATAGTTGCAAAAAATTTAGTTAATATGTTTCCTAAAAAAGGAAAAGTTATGACACAATGTTTTGGAGAAACAATTGTAGGTTGTATGGGAAGAGAAATAAGAAATCAAAATAAAGAAATTGAATTTTATTGCCCAGAAACAAGACCATATTTACAAGGAGCAAGACTTACTGCAAGTGTTCTTAAAGATCAAGGATTTAAAGTTACAGTAATAACAGATAACATGCCTGCATGGACTATAAAATCAAAAGGAATAGACTTATTTACTTCGGCAGCAGATACAATAAGTATGGACGGACATATAGTAAATAAAGTAGGAACTCTTCAAATTGCAATTACAGCAAAATATTTTGGAATACCTTATTTTGTAACAGGAATTCCTGATGAAGATAAGAGGTTAGAAAATATAATTATAGAAGAGAGAAATCCAGAAGAAGTTATAAGTTGTAATGGAATAAAAAATACTCTTGCAGGTGTAGAGGGATATTATCCATCATTTGATATAACTCCACCTGAATTAGTAAGTGCTGTTGTAACAGATCAAGGAGTGTATTCTCCATATAATCTAGTAGAATATTATGAAAAAGAAGTAGAACAATATTATTAATAAATTACTTAAATGAAGAGAGAAAAAGGAGCAAAAATGAATAAATACCAAGAACATTTCCGTATGTCAGTTGATGATGCAATAACTTATACAAAAGACTTTGGAATTTTTTCTAAAGATGCAAACCTTAGAGGAGAAGAAATAGGCGATGGGAACATCAACTATATATTTAGAGTAATAGAAGATGAAACAGGAAAATCAGTAGTTTTAAAACAAGCTGATAAATTTTTACGTTCATCAGGACGTCCTTTAGATTTAGATAGAAATAGAATAGAGGCAGAAATTTTAAAATTAGAGGGAGAATATTCTCCAGAATTTGTACCAAAAGTATATCGTTATGATGATACAATGTGTGTTATTGTAATGGAAGATATATCAGCATATAAAAATTTAAGAAAAGAACTTATGGTAGGAAAAATTTTCCCTAAATTTGCTGACGAGATAAGTAGTTTTCTTGTAGATACATTATTACCTACTACAGATTTAGTTTTAGATCGTGCAGAGAAAAAAGATAGAGTTAGAGATTTTATAAATAAAGAACTTTGTGATATTTCAGAATGTTTAGTATTTACAGAGCCATATGTAAATGATAGAAATAGAAATATAGTAATTCCTGAAAATATTGAATTTGTAGAAAAATATCTTTATAATGATATAGAACTACGTATAGAAGCAGCTAAACTTAAAAATAATTTTATGAATAATGCACAGGCTCTTATTCATGGAGATTTACACTCAGGTTCTATATTTATTAATAAAGATGGAATGAAAGTAATAGATCCAGAGTTTTCTTTTTATGGTCCAATGGGATACGATATAGGAAATGTGATTGGAAATTTATTCTTTTCTCTTGTTAATAGAAAATATCTTATGGAAGATGGAAAGGAAAAAGAAGAATTTTTACAATGGCTTTCTCAAACAATAAAAGATATATTTGATATGTTTATTATTAAATTTCATAAAAAATATAAAGAGTTAGTAAAAGATCCAATGTATACAAATGAAGGATTTGAAAATTGGTATTTAAAAGAAATACTAGCAGATTCAATAGGATCAGCAGGTCTTGAAATAATAAGAAGGGTTGTTGGAGATTCAAAAGTGATGGAAGTATCAACTATTGAAAATGTAGAAAAAAGAGTTGAAGTAGAAAGAGAACTTATTAATGTAGGAATAAGATTTATAAAAGAAAGATAAAATATACAAAATTGTTATGATTTACAACAACAATAAAAGTGCAAGAGGAGTGTAAATAATATTGTGTATTTATCATCTCTTGATTATTAATTTTTAAATTACATTGAAGACTGAAA
>JAHHTB010000072.1 GCA_020024855.1 Fusobacterium sp. | reverse complement strand
AGTCACATTAATCACTACCTTTTATTTTTAAATAATTCTTAATTTATTATAACAATAACATTATAAAAAAGTCAAAGTTAAAACAGAAAAAGCCGTCCTTTTCATTTAAGAAAGTCGGCTTTTTCTGTTATTTTTTAAAGTTTAGGGTAGGAATTCAAGGTTGTCATCACCATTAACCTTGAAATAGAAATTAATCTTGACTTAATAATATCATAAAATACTTTGATTGTCAAATATATTTTTAAACTTTTTATTTTGTTTTAAAATTTTATTTTTCTAGTAAAGAATCTCTTCCAAGCCTTATACCTGTAATTCCAATAGGAACAGTGATTATAATAGCAAGAACTCCAATAGCTAAAATAGTATCACCATGAGGAATTCCCATAGCTAATGGAATACCAGCTGTTGCAGCTTGAACAGTTGCTTTTGGAATATATGAAATTCCACAGAAAAGTTTTTCTTTTGTATTTAAATTTGATTTATAAAGTGCTAAAGTTACTCCAACAAGTCTACCAATAAGACCAATTAAGACTATAATTACACCTATATGTCCAGATTCAAATATAACACGAATATTTACAGCAGCCCCAATAAGAACAAAAAGTAATATTTCACCAAATACCCAAATTTTATTAAATTTTAAAGATATACGTTTTGCAAGACCATTATCTTTAGTAAGAATTACAAATCCCATACTCATAATTCCTAGAAGACTTGCAATAGGAAATAGTTTCATTTCTTCAATATGATGAAACATGATAGCAGTTGTTAAAAAGATAAGAGCTTTTCTTGTATCTCTAATATGAAAATGTTTAAATAAAAGATAAAGAAGATATCCTACAATAATTCCAAGAGTAAGACCTGATATAATACTTGTAGGTATTTTTAAAATTTCATTGAATATATTTACTTCATTTCCTATAGCCATTCCTAAAAAAGCTGTAAAAAGAGTTATAGCAAATACATCATCAATGGAAGCTCCAGCTAAAATTATTGTTGGAATTTCTTTTTCTTTTCCAAGTCCTCTATCTTTTAAAGCAAGCATTTCTGGAACAACAACAGCAGGAGAAACAGCTGCAAGAATAAATCCAAGACAACCAGAAATAGGTAAAGAGTAACCAAGAATTAAATGAGTGGCAAACATAACCGTAAATCCCTCAAAAAGACATGGTAGTGAAGCCATTTTAATAGCAACTTTTCCAATCTTTTTTAAAATCTCTTTATCAATACCAAGACCAGCTCTAATAAGGATTATAATAAGTCCAAAAGTTCTTAAATCACTAGATACATCAAGAATTTTATCAGAAATGAAAAAGCTACTTAAAAATGTAAGTCCTTTTTCATTTACAAAATAATCTTTAGAATAAGAACCTAATAATATTCCTGTAAAAAGCATACCAAGAAGTGATGGCATATGAAGTTTTTCAAATCCTTTTGCAAGAACCATAGCAACAACAATAAAAATAGCAAAACTAAAAAGCATAAGTAAATCCTCCCGTAAATTAAAAAATAAGCCTCTGCAAATATAAAAGTATATCTGCAGAAGCTATCATCTTTTTTATTAAAAGCATTTTGAAATTTTTAAAATTTCATGGAGAGCTTCATCTCCAAATGTTATTTACTTAACTAGTATAACATATTTAAAGCCATTTATCAAATTATAAATTGATAATTATAATGCTTTTTTTGTTTCTCTCTCTTCAGCTCTTTTTTCAATTCTATCTATAACAACAGAACAAACAAGGTTACCAATAACATTTACAGTAGTTCTACCCATATCAACAATTCTATCAACAGCAAGAATCAATCCAATTCCCTCAAGAGGAAGTCCTACTTGAGCAAGAACCATTGAAAGCATAATTGTTCCAACACCAGGAACTCCAGCTGTACCTATTGAAGCAAGAACTGCTGTAAGTACTACCATGAAGTAATCGTTAGTTGTAAGATGAATATTATATAATTGAGCAATGAATACAGTAGCAACACCTTGCATTATTGCTGTTCCGTCCATATTTATAGTTGTTCCTAAAGGGATAGTAAATGAAGAAATTTTATCTTCAACATTAAATTCTTCTTTAAGAGTTTTTAAAGAAAGAGGAATACAAGCAGCACTACTTGAAGTAGAGAATGCTAAAGTCATTGGTGCAAGTACTTTCTTCAAAAATGCAACAGGACTTTCTTTTGCATAGATACGAAGAAGAATTTGATATACCACAAGTCCATGGAATAAAAGTAAAATATATGTAACAATTATAAATGAAGCAAGAGGTTTCATTGCTGCCCAACCAAGAGTTATAAATGTTTTACCAATTAAACCAAATATTCCAAGTGGAGCAAGTTCCATTATAATACTTACCATTCTAAGCATTAATCCATTTGCCTCTTCAAAAAGTCCTTGAAGTTTTTTTGCTTTATCTCCAAGAAGAGTGATAACAACTCCAGTCATTATAGCAAAGAAGATAACTTGAAGCATTTCTCCTTTAACAAGAGCCTCAAATGGATTTGTAGGAATAATATTAAGAAGAACTTTTACAAATGAGTCAGCTTCTTTTGCAACAAATTGAGATTGTTGTACATTTTCAAGAGCAACTCCCACCCCAGGTTTTAAAATATTAGCTCCAACTATTGCAGCTATAATTCCAAGTGCTGTAGTAGTCATAAAGAATAAAAGAGTTTTTATTCCTATTCTTCCAAGTTTTTTTACATCATTCATTGCTGCAGTTCCAGTAACCAATGAAGCAAAAACAAGAGGAACAATTATCATTTTTACAAGTCTTAAAAATCCTTGTCCAAGAAATTCAAATAAAAATCCTATTATATATTTGCTAACAAATGGATTCTCTTTCATAGGATATAATAAAGCTCCTATAATGATACCTGAAACTAAACCAATGAAAACTTTGTGAATTAATTTCAAATTTTTCATTTCTACCCCCTAATATATTATAAATTTATTGTTAATGAATTAAAATTATTCAAGAATACATAAGTATACACGAATATATTAATCCATTGAATTTTAGCATAATCAATTAATTTCGTCAATAGAAGATTTCGATTTCTATTGATACTTTTTATATTAATTATAAAAAAATTGTTGGTAGCAAATAAAAAATTTTATATAAAATTATTGTAATTTTTAGTTTAAAATGATAAAATAAATTATTTTTTAAGTATAAAGTTATACTGTATATTGGAGGTGCAAAATTGAAAGAGAAAAGAGAAAAGTTTAGTAACAGAATTGGTTTCATTTTATCGTGTGTTGGAGCAGCAATAGGACTAGGAAACATATGGCTTTTTTCTTGGAAACTTGGAACATTTGGAGGAGGAGCATTTCTTATTCCATACTTTATATTTGTAGCATTGTTTTCATTCGTTGGACTTGTTTCAGAAATATCATTTGGAAGAATGATGAAAAAGGGTGTTCTTGGTGTTGGAGAATTAATGAAAGAGAAAAAGTTTCCTTTTAGTTCATATATACCTTGGCTAGCAGTTATTTCAGTAGCAGGAATATTTACATTTTATGTAATAGTTTTTGGTTGGGTAATAAAATACTTTGTAATGTATCTTACGGTTGATATGAATACTCTTAATTATGGAGAATATTTTGGAAAATTTGCTGGAAGTAGTGATTCAGTATTGTGGCATATAATAGCAGCAGTATTAAGTATTACAGTAATATCTTTAGGGGTTGTAAAAGGAATTGAAAAACTTAATAAAATTATTATGCCACTTATGTTTGTAATATTTTTAGGACTTGTTGTTAAGGCTTTATCACTTCCAGGAGCAATAGAAGGAGTGAAATATTTAGTAGTTCCAAGATGGGAGCTTCTTGCTAAACCAACAACTTGGATAATGGCATTAGGACAAGCATTTTTCACTGTTGGGCTTAGTGGTTCAGCACTACTTGTATATGGAAGTTACCTTGATAAAGATATAGATATTCCATCTAGTGTCTTACATACTTGTATCTTAGATACTTGTGCAGCTCTACTTGCAGGATTTATTATAATACCAGCAGCATTTGCTTTTGGATTTAAACCTGATGCAGGACCAAGCTTATTATTTATTACAATTCCTGCTGTATTTTCACAAATAACAGGAGGAAAAATTTTAGGGATAGTATTTTTCTTGAGTATAATTTTTGCAGCAGTATCATCTGCAGTAAATCAACTAGAAGTTCCTGTTGAAGCAATAATGGAAAAATTTGGTATATCAAGAAAAAAATCAAGTGTGATAGTTGGAACAATTTTATTTTTAATTGGATTACCACTTGATACAAATATGAATTTATTCGGAAAATTTGCAGATATTATGTCAATATTTATGATTCCTTTAGGTGCAGTTCTTATTTTAGGATTCTATTTCTTCTTTATAGATAAGGATAAGGTTATAGGAGAGATAAATGAGGGGTCAGAACATAAACTTGGAAAATTTGTATTAAATGTAGGAAGATATATATTTACTCCAGGAGTAATAATAATTCTTATTCTTGGTTTTGTATATGGAAGTATAGGATAAAAAATTTAAAAAAAATGAAACTGCTGTGAAGTTCATGGCAGTTTTTATTTTAGAAAAACATTAAAGTCCTATAAAATATTTTTTGATTATTAAATTTTTATTTATAAAAATCTTCATTTTACAAAAAAATATTTATAAAGTATACTTAATAATAAGAAAATGGGAGGAAATAAAAATTATGAAAAGAATATTGATACTTATGCTTTTTATATCTCAAATTATTTTTGCAAAAACAGCAAGTTGGTATGGGAAAGGTTTTGATGGAAAACCAACAGCAAGTGGTTATCTTTATAATTCAAAAGAATTAACTTGTGCATCTAATACTTATCCATTTGGAACAGTTTTAAAAGTTACTAATAAAGAAAATAAAAAATCTGTTATTGTTGTTGTTACTGATAGAGGTTCATTTAGTAAAAAATATGGAAGAAACATTGATTTAAGTAAAACAGCTTTTAATAAAATTGCTAAATCAGGAGATGGACTTATAAAAGTTGATATTGAAGTGGTAAATGAAAAACATACTTTTAAATATAAACATGGTAGCCCAAAATTTACACATAAAGAATATAAAGAGTTTTTAAAATAAAATCAAAAGAGGTTGTTACATTTTACAATTTGTAACAGCCTCCTTTTTTGAATAATTAAATTTTATAAAAATTTTTCTACTGCCATTTTTGCTATTGTAATAAGAGATACTGCAAGGAAAAATGGTCTTATAAATTTTGAACCTTTTTTTATAGCATATTTCGCTCCACATTGAGCTCCTATAAACATTACTATACCAACAGGGATAGAGTAAAGAAATGAAACTTTACCATAATATATAAAAGTAGCAAGTCCAGCTAAATTTGCTATAAAATTAAGAACTTTTGCATTTCCAGAAGCTCTTATAAAATCAAATTTATAAATTTTTAATAAACCAAATAAAAGAAATGAACCTCCACCTGGTCCAAAAAATCCTATATAAAAACACATAACAAATGACATTATACTTCCTAGAATAGTACTTTTAAGTGTAACACACTCGAATTCATTTTTTATTCCCATATTTTTATTTATAACTGTGTATATAACAACTAAAAGAAGCATTATAAATATAAGCGGTTCTAAGACTTTATCACTTGTGTGAGAAACAACACGAGCTCCAAAAGATGCTCCAATTGCTCCAGTTATCATAGGATATTTTAATAATTTAAAATTTACTTTTCCAGAAGTAAAATATCTTACAGCACTCCCTAAAGTTGAAAAACTTGCAGCCATCTTATTTGAACCAACTGCCACATGAATTGGAAGCCCAGAAGCGATAAAGGCAGGAACACTTATAAGTCCTCCACCACCTGCTATTGCATCTATAAAAGAAGCAATGAAACAAGAAACAGACAGAAATAAAAATGTCTGCATATTAAATTCATTCCAAAGGGTATTCAACATTAAAAACTCAACTCCTAACCTAAAATTTATTTTCCTATTTTATTAGCTCTATAAAAAGAAGAATTACTTATGATACTTGGTACATTTATATAAGTATTTTCTTGCCTAAATTTTCCCATATATATTGTGTTTTCAATAATATATTTTATAGAATTATAGGGAATTTTTCTTTCAAATTTAATTTTCACATTATTAGAGATATTTCTATAAGATTGTCCCTTTATTCTTTCATGAAAAATAAATTGAATTAATGCTCTCTCTTCTTCATTAACCACAATATTTTTCCCATCACTCATATAGCCTATTGGGATATTTCCAGAGGTGTGTAATTTTTTACTTATCTTATTTTTTCTTCCAGATATAGTTCTCATATTTATCATCTTTTTTTCAAAAGATGCAAAAGCGACAATAATATCTTTCATAAGCCCACCATTTGGAGTATCTTCAAATTTTTGCTCAGAAGATATTATGGAACAATTTATTCTTCTAAGTTCAAACTCAAGATAACCAAGAAGCATTGTATTTCTAGCAACCCTGTCAAGTTTTTGTGCTAGTAAAAAATCTATAGGAGTATCAGTTTTAGAATAAGATTTGATTTTTTCTATTGCATCTTTTAATCCCTCTCTTTTTTCTAAACTCTCTGCTCCACTTATTCCCTCATCTGAAAAAATATCTATAAGTTCTATATTATTTTCTTTACAATATTTTATAATTGATTTTCTTTGAATTTCTAGCCCTTGTCCCTCTTTAACCTGCCTTTCACTAGAAACCCTTATGTAACCAATAGCATATTTCATAAGATAAAACACATCCTTTTTACAAGATAAATACATTATACGACATTTATATTTAAAATGTAAGTGTGTAAAAAATATAAAAATATTTTTTACACACTTTTTTATAAAAAATAAGTTGACATTACACACTGATTAGAGTATAAATATATTGTACGGTATATTTTGAAATTTATGATAATTGAGGAGGATACAATGGAAGGAAAGAAAAAAGAATTAAAAAGTAAAAAATTTAGAAAGAATGTAATGCTTGAAGTTGATAAAGATAAAGATGTAAAAAATCTTGCTAAGCAAAGAGGAGAAAAAGAATCTACAATAATTAACGAGGCACTTGGAGAATATTTTTCAAAAAGAATGTCTACAAAATTTATTGCCTTTCTAAACCAAAAAGGTGGAGTAGGAAAATCTACATCTGCTCAAAGTGTATCTGTTGCACTTTCTAAATTAGGAAAAAGAGTCCTTGCCATTGATGTTGACCCTCAAGGAAACTTTACAAAAGGGCTTGGCGCATATGCTCCAGAAATGCCAAGTGTGTATGAACTTTTAAAAGGAGAGATAGTTCCAGAAAAAACAATAATTACAAGAGAAGGTATTGATATTATCCCAGCAGACCTTAGACTTTCACAATTTGAATACCTTGAACTTCCGGGAAAAGAATTTTTATTAAAAAATAGATTATCACAATTTGATTTTTCAAAATATGATTATATTGTGTTTGACTGTGCCCCAAGTTTTGGAAAATTAAATCTAGGTGTATTAGCTATGGTTCACTCTATCTATGTTCCTATTCAAACAGAATACTATGCAATGGAAGGAGTTACTCAACTTTTACAAACAATAGAAATGGGAAGAAATCTTCTTATGAACAAAGAGCTTACTTTAAAAGGTGTATTTGCAACTATGTATGACAACAGAAGAAATTTAGATAAAGCTGCTCTTGATAAAATAACAGAATTTTTTGGTGACAAATTAATGAATACAAAAATAAGAAGAAATATAAAACTTGCTGAAGCACCAGCAAGACATGAATCAATTTTTGTTTATGATCCCTCTTCAAATGGAGCAAAAGACTATATGAATTTAGCTAAAGAAATAATTGCAAGAGAGGAGAATAATGATAATGAGTAAGAAAATTGATTTTTTTAAAGATATGACATTAGACCAATATGGCAATCTTGGAGCAAAAGTTTCTGAAAATGTAGAAATAATGACAGGAAATATTTCTAATAAAAATGATATAGAAATAGAAAATATACCTGGTGCAGTTCTTCTTAATTTTACAAAAGATATTTTAGATAATATAGATTTAAGTGATAAGAAATATATATTGAGAGAGAAAAATTTTGAAGATTTACAAGATGATGAAGGAATAGAGGGACTTTCTTCTAGTATTTATGAAGTGGGACTGATAAACCCTGTTTATATTCAAAAAAAAGAAAATGGAAAATATAGAATAATATCTGGATATAGAAGGACAGCTGCAATAAAAGTTGGATATTTAAATTATGGTGATGATTATTCCTTTGATGGAAAAGTTATAATTATTCCAGAAAATTATTCAGCAGATGATTTAGAAGTATTTCAAATAAATGAAAATACACATAGAGAAGATTTATCAATTCTTGAACTTGCATATAGATTTCATGTAGCTAGTGAAAAAAGAAAAGTTACTATTGAAGAACTTGGTGATGAGTATAATATGAGTTCAAGACAGGTAAAAAGAATAAAAGGAAGTTTAAATTATCCTGTTCCAATAAAAAGACATATAAATGAACTTAAACTTGCTAAGGCAGAGGAGATTAATAAACTTGTAAAAGCTCTAAATCTTTCAGAGGAGAAAATGGAAGAATATATTATGAAAATAAAAGATTTTTCTCGTGATGAGATGAGAGCTGAACTAAAAAGAATAAAATCAAACGAAGAAAAACCTTTAATAGATACTAAATACAGTAAAAAAATGTCTACAATAAAAATAAATGAAAATTTAACAGAGGAACAGTTTGAAGAAATTAAAAAACTAATTACTGAAAAACTTATAGAGTTTAAAAACAAATAATTGATAAATATAAAAAAATTAAAGTAAAAGAGTCCTTTACTATAAGGACTTTTTTATTTAGAAATTTTTTAGTTTATTTATGATTTTTTATCATAAAAATTATGGCGCATATTGATTATAATATGATAATCTTTATCCACATTTATAAAAATAAAAAAAGTTTTGTAATTTTATGGTTGATTTAGATTAGTACATAGTTTTATCTATTTTTTTATTTATATGTTATCTATCTTACAAAATGTAAAAAATAAGTAAGATATAAATACGAAAATTCTTTAAATTTTTAAAGTGTATTTGTTTATTTAAAATCAAGTTGTATTGAAAGCGAAGAAACTATAAACAGAATATATTTGAAAAAAACTGTATAATAATGTATTATATGTAGATGGAAAGATATTAGA
>JAHHTB010000071.1 GCA_020024855.1 Fusobacterium sp. | reverse complement strand
TCACCCAGAATTAACTAAAGATACTTCAGTTCATAAGTATTTTATAGAAATGATAAGAAATTCATAAAATAAAAAAGGTAAGAGGAATTTTTCTCTTGCCTTTTTTAAAAATTAATTATTGAATTTTTTATAAAATAGAATAATTTTATATATAAAGCATCTTTATTAAAAATCATTGGTTCTACATTTGGAAAATATAAATACATTCTTATAACCCAGACAATTAAAAATAAAATAAAAATTGTAAAAAGATGAGCTTTCTTTTTTATAAAAAAAATGAAAGGCACTAATAAAAATAAAGGGTGATAAAAAAATGCTGATTTTATATCTAAATGCAATAAACTTATATAAGCTCTAGTTATTCCACAAGTAGGGCATGGAATTCCAAAAATATTAATAAATAAACAGATACTTTTTTTTAGTAAAAAATTAAAAATAATACTAAGAATACCAATAAAAATAAAAATTTTTATTAATTTCTTTCGCATAATTCATTTTCTTGATTTTGCATTAAAGCAAAAGCAACGATTCCTAAACCAAAAAGAGTAAGAACTAAATATAAAACTCCATCATTTTTTCCACCAGCTTTTTCAATATTTCTTCCCATTTGATAAGTCCAAACTAAACCATAAATACCACAAGTGATAATAGTAAGAAGAATAACCATTCCTCCATTAGCATTTTCGTGATTTACTTGAGCAAAATCATTATGAAGATTTACTAACCAAAATAAAGAATAGATACCACAAGTAATAAAAGATAAAATAATACAAGATGCCACACTTCTTTTTGTAAGCATAAATTCCCTCCTAAAAGCAATAAAATTAAAATATATTTAGAAGTATAGCACAAATGTATCCTTTTATCAATTTGAATATATAAATAAAAATATTATTTTTTTAAAATTAAATCATCAATATTTATTCTATTTTCTTGAAGATTATTTTTTAATAAAAATTCTTGAGTAGCTTTTAATTCTTTTATATCATTTTTAGTAATTTCAGGATTAAAATCATAAATATTTTTTAATTTTATAATTTCATCTTTTGAAAGTCCTGTTTCTTTACTAACAACATCTGTTGTTTTATCAAAATCTTTTTGAATAAATTTATAAGTATTTTGATTAATAGCAATAAATCTATTGATAATATCAGGATATTTTTCTAAGAAACTATTGCTTACAGCAGTAACAATTATACCTTGAATTAAATTTTCTCCATCAGTAACAAGTTTTCCACCATGTTTTAAAGAATTTTCAGCACTAGGTCCAGTAAGGAGAGCAATATCAATAACTCCACTTTCAAGAGCAGCAGCAGTTTCATTTACTTTCATATTAATAAATTCAACATCATTTATATTCAAGTTACCTTTTTCAAGATAGGCTACTAAAAGTTGATGAAGTACAGTTCCCTTTGGTCCACCAATTTTCTTTCCTTTTAAATCTTCAGGTGAATTGATATTATCTGATTTACTAATAATCATAAATCCTTTTGGTGAACGGCTATAAATATTAATAATCGTAAATTTTGCACCATTTGAAGCAGAAATTATAGCAGAAGTACCACCAAAGGCATGAAGAATATCTAAATCACTAGCCATAAGAGCTTGAACTTGTTGAGGACCAGATGTAACATTATGAAAATTTATTTTTATATTATCTTTTTTAAATTCATCTTGAACAAAATTAAGATTTTTTTCAAGAATAGATGGAATACTAAAAGGTCCTTTAACATAACTAATATTAATTTCTTTTGGTTTTTCTTTGTTAGATTCACAACCAACTAAACCTAAAGTAAAAATAGCTAAACATATTAACAAAAAACATTTAATTTTTTTCATTTTTCTCTCCTCTTTTTATTATTAAAATTCATCTGTTCTATAAGAAAGAGCTTCTAAAATATGAATTTTTTCTATATTTTTAGCACCATTTAAATCACTTATTGTTCTTGCTGTTTTTAATATTTTATCAAAACTTCTTGCAGAAAGATTAAGGTTTTTAATAGCAACTTTCATAATGTTTTTACTATCTTCATCTAATTTACAATATTTTTCTATTTCACTTCTTGTCATACTACTATTTAATCTATTACTACCAAATCTTTTTTTCTGTATCTCTCTAGCTTTTACAACTCTTTCTTTTATAGTTTTAGATGTTTCTCTTTGTGAATTTTCAATAAGTTCATCTTCAGTTAATCTTTTTATTTCTATTTTTAAATCAATCCTATCAAGTATAGGACCAGATAATTTTTTCATATATCTTGAGATTTCACTAGATGAACAAGTACAAAGATTTCCACTTTCAAAGGCAAATCCACATTTACAAGGATTACAAGCTCCAATAAAAATAAAGTCAGCAGGAAATTCAGCTTTATACCTAGCTCTTGTAATAGAAACTTTTTTCTCTTCAAGTGGTTCACGAAGAGCTTCAAGTACATCTTTTTTAAATTCAACTATCTCATCAAGAAAAAGAACTCCTTTATTAGCAAGGGAAATTTCTCCAAGAGATGGATTTTTTCCACCACCAATTATAGAAACACTACTACTTGTATGGTGTGGAGCTCTAAAAGGTCTTTTATCAATTATAGGTTTTTCTTCATTCAATTCTCCAGAAATACTGTATAACTTTGTAACTTCTATTTTTTCCTCGTCAGTAAGAGGGGGAAGTATAGTCATCATTCTTTTAGCAAGCATAGTTTTTCCAGAACCTGGTGTTCCAACCATAAGAAGATTATGTCCACCAGAAGCACAAATTTCTAAAGCTCTTTTTGCTTTTTCTTGTCCTTTTACATCATAAAAATCAATATCATAATTGTCACTGTTTTCTTCAAAAGATATTTCATTTTTTTTATAGTTTCCAGTTTCTAAAAAATCAACAGTATCCTTTAAATTTTTAACAGGGATAATATCTATTCCTTTTATAAGTATTCCTTCTTTTAAGTTGTCGTATGGAATAACAATTCCTTTATATCCCTTTTCTTTTGCAAGTATAGCTCCATTAACAATCCCTTGAGTTCTTTTTATCTCTCCAGTAAGAGAAAGTTCTCCCATAAAAAGATAATTTTTAAGAATATCATTTTTACTTTTAATAATGTTACTTGCAATCATAATTCCTATTCCAATAGGAAGGTCAAAGTGTGTACCAACTTTTTTTAAATTGGCAGGAGTTAGATTAACAGTTATTTTTTTAGGTTCTAATTTATAGTTACTGTTTCTTATTCCTGCTCTTATTCTTTCTTTACTTTCATTTATAGCAGTATCTCCCAATCCTACTATGTTAAAAGAAGGAAGTCCTCTTGAAATGTCAACTTCAACATCAACTAAAAATGGTTCTATGCCAAAATACCCTAAACTTTTAATTTTTATTATCATATGCATTCACCTAAAAAATAGACTTTAAATATATTATAGCTTATTACAAAAAATATATCTATATAAAAAACTATTGAAAAATAAGTGAAAATTATTTTATTAAATAAAATTTTTTATGCTAAAATAAAATTATAATATTTTTACTTATAGAAGGAGAAAATTATGACAACTAATGAAAAAGTAAAAGAGATAAGAAAATTAATGATAGAAAATAATATAGATATTTATATTATCCCATCATCAGATTATCATCAAAGTGAAGATGTAAATGAGTATTTTAGATGTAGAGAATTTGTTTCAGGATTTACAGGTTCAGCAGGAACTCTTGTAATAACTAAAAAATATTCATATCTATGGACAGATGGAAGATATTTTATTCAAGCTGAAAAAGAATTAAGTGGAACAGAAATAAAATTATGTAAATCAGGAATAGAAGGAACTCCAACAATTATAGAATTTTTAAAAAATAATTTAAAGAAAGATGAGACACTTGGTTTTGATGGAAAAGTAGTTAGTTATAATGAGATGATAAACTATAAAAAAGTTTGTGATGAGAATGAAGCTAAAATAGAAGTCAAATATGATTTTGTAGGTGAAATTTGGAAAACTAGACCATCATTATCAAAAGAAAAAATATTTTTATTAGATATAAGATATTCAGGAGAAGGTGTAGGAAGTAAATTAAAAAGAGTAAGAAAAGTTATGGAAGAAGAAAAAGTAGATATTCATGTAATATCTTCATTAGATGACATAGCTTGGCTTTTAAATATTAGAGGGAATGATATACCTTGTAATCCAGTAGTTCTTTCTTATGTATTAATAACTAAGGAAAAAGCATTTTTATTTATAGATAGAGAAAAAATAGGTGAAAATGAAAAAAAATATTTTATAGAAAATAAAATTGAAATAAAAGATTATTTTGAGTTTTATGATTGTTTAAAAAATATAAACGATGATAAAAGGGTGATGCTTGATTATAATAGAATAAATTCAGCAATATATAGTAATCTTTCAAATGATGTAAAAAGAAAAAATAGAATAAATCCTACTCAAGAGTTTAAAGCTATAAAAAATGAGATTGAAATAAAAAATATTATAGAGGCTCATGTGAAAGATGGAGTAGCTTTTACAAAATTTATGTATTGGTTAAAAAATAATATTGGAAAAGAAGAAATTACAGAAATAAGTGCAAGTGATATGTTAGAAAAATTTAGAAGAGAGCAAGAAGGATTTATAGAACTTAGCTTTGATACAATTTCAGCATATGGAAGTAATGCAGCTATGATGCACTACACAGCTAATGAAAATTCTAATGCTATACTTAATGCCAAAAATCTTCTTTTAATTGATTCAGGTGGACAATATTTTCAAGGAACAACTGATATAACAAGAACAATAGCTTTGGGTGAAGTTGATGAATTAATAAAAACTCATTACACAGCAGTTTTAAGAAGTGTAATTGCTCTTTCAAATACTAAATTTTTATATGGAACAAAGGGATATAATTTAGATGCAATTGCAAGAGGTCCAATATGGGAATTAGGAATTGATTATAGATGTGCCACAGGACATGGAGTGGGGTATCTTTTAAATGTTCATGAAGGGCCAAATGTATTTAGATTATCAGCTCCTTTTGTAGTAGAGGAAAATATGATTACAACTATTGAGCCAGGAATATATATTGAAGGTTCTCATGGAATAAGAATAGAAAATGAAGTTTTAAGTAAAAATTGGATAAAAAATGAATATGGGCAATTTATGGAGTTTATTCCTGTAACTTTTGCTCCTATTGATATAGATGCAATAGACATCTCTCTTCTTTCAAAAACTGAAAAAGATTATTTAAATAATTATCATAAAATTGTTTTTGAAAAAATTTCTCCTTTCTTAAATTCTGAAGAAAAAGAGTGGCTTAAACTATATACAAGAAATATTTAAAAAGATAAAGCCTAAGAATAAAAAATTATTCTTAGGCTTTTATTCATAATTAGCAAGAGCTTCGAGAAAATCTTTTTTCATTTCTTCTCTTAATTCTTTTGGTTCTAAAATAATTGCTTCTTTTGAAAATTGTCTAAAATAAAGTTTAGCATTTTCATTTGAAGTTTCAAAAATATAGATATTATCATTTTTTTCAATAAGTTTAGGACGATAGTTTGTAAGTCCTTTTATCATTTTTATTCCATTTTCAGTTAATTTTACTTTTACAAAGTTACCATTTCCAAGAAAAGGGTCAAAGTTTTTTCTAACACTTTCAATATATTTTTTATCCTTACCTTTTATTTTATCTTCAAGAATCGAAATAACTTCTAAATCTTTTAATTTGTAGTTATAATAGGTTTTCTCTGTTTCACAATAACAGAAAAGAAAGTTTTCATCTCCCTGTTCGTCTCTTTTTATAAAATAAGGTTCAACAGTAGTTAGTTTACTTCCGTATTTTAATTTTAATTTCTTTTTTTCTCTAATAGCTTCCAAAATATTTTTTACTGTATCTTGGAAAATAAAGAGTTCTCTAATATATTTAAATTTTGAACAATATTTTTCAAAAAGTTCTCTAAAAAACTCAGCTTCAATTTCAACATTATTATCACGAAGAACATCATAATAAATTTCTTTATTTGAAACATTAAGATCAAATTGAATAATCTTTTTTAAAGGACGTCCTTGACTCTCTAAATTTTTTTCTATATTAATCTCTTTTTTATATTTTAATTTTTCAAGTATATAGTTACATAATTTGTTATTATTTATCCCAAACTCTTCAATATCATTTTTCATCATACGCCAAATGTCTTCAGGGACTGTAACTCTTATTTTTTTCATCTTAAATTCCTCCCAAAAGTCTTTTGACCATTATAACATAAATATATAAAAAGTAAATAAAACCCTTATGTTGAGATAAGAATTATTTAGGCAGCAAAAATATCTTTATCATTCACATTACCTTTTACATTTTGAAATTTTTCAAGAAGTTTTTCTGTACTAAGATTTTCTTTTTCCTTTCCAGAAATATTAAAAATGATATTTCCATTATGTAGCATTATAATTCTATCTCCATAAGTGATAGCATCTTGTAAATTATGAGTAATCATAAGAGTTGTAATATTATTTTTTCTTACAATTTCATCAGTTTTATCCATTATTATTTTAGATGTTTTTGGATCAAGAGCTGCAGTATGTTCATCAAGAAGAAGCAATTTTGGTTTATTTAAAGTTACCATAAGAAGGGCAAGACATTGCCTTTGACCACCTGATAAAAGTCCCACTTCTGTATTCATTTGATTTTCAAGACCAAGATTAAGTTCTTTTAAAAGAGTTTTGTAATACTCTTTTCTTTTTTTGTTAAGCCCCATTGTAAAATTAAAACTTTTTCCTTTATTATCAGCCATAGAAAGATTTTCAAAAACTGTCATAGAGGGAGCAGTTCCAAGAGATGGATTTTGATAAACTTTTGAGATAAATGTATTTTTTTTATGAAGTTCTATATCAGTAATATTTATATTTTCAAGAGAGATAGTTCCATAGTCAGGCTCAATACTTCCCATAATAATATTAAGAAGAGTAGATTTTCCAGCACCATTACTTCCAATAATTGTAACAAATTCTCCTTTATTAATATTTAAATTAAGATTATTAAAAACTTCTTTTTTATTTCCAATTTCAGATGAGAAAGTTTTTTTTATAGAATTTAATTTAAGCATTTTTTATCACTCCTTTTTTAATTTTGAAAAGATTAGTATTTTTTATTCCAAGAACAAAGATTACAATAATAGATGTAATAAGTTTTAAATCACTAGCATTAAATCCAATTTTTAATGCAATAGTAATGATAGATTTATATAAAATAGTCCCAACTATAACTATTGTTGTCATCTTAAATATTTTTTTATTCTTAAAAATAGATTCTCCTATTATGATAGATGCAAGACCTGTAACAATTATTCCTGTTCCCATACCTACATCAGCAAATCCTTGATATTGAGCATAGATTCCTCCAGAAAGAGAAACAATTGCATTTGAAATCATAAGTCCATAAATTTTTAATCTATCTTTATTAACTCCTAAAGATGTAACAAGAGTTTCATTATCTCCTAGTGCTTTTAATATAAAACCAAATTTTGTTTTTAATAAAAAATCAAGGCAAATTTTACAAATTAGAATAGCTATTAATATTATAATTAGAGGTTTTGTTTGTAAATTAAAAATATGATTAACTTTAAATAGAGATATATTTGCTTTTCCCATAATTTTTATATTTATACTATAAAGACCTGTCATCACAATAATTCCAGCCAAAATATTTGCAATTTTAAATTTAATATGAATGAATCCTGTAATAAATCCGGCTAAAGCTCCACCTAAAATAGCAATTATAAGAGCAAGTGAAGGATTTACTCCTTTTACAAGACAACTTGCAACTATAGAAGCTCCTAATGGAAAACTTCCATCAACAGTCATATCTGGAAAATCTAGTATTTTAAATGAAATGTACACCCCCATAACCATTATGGCAAATATTAAACTTTGTTCTATGGTTCCTAGTAATAACATTTGTAAATCCCCCTTTTCTCTTTTAAAAAATTTAAATAATTTTAGCTCTTTCTTTTAAATTTTCTGGAATTTCTATATTTAATTTTTTAGCAGTTTCTTTATTTATTATTAATTTTGTATTTTCTAAAGTTTCAACAGGAATGTTTTCTGGCTTTTCTCCATTTAAAATTCTTATAGCAATTTCACCTGTTTGATATCCAAGTTTTTCATAATCTATAGTTTCTGTTGCAAGGGCTCCTTGCTTAATTTGTTCTTCAATACAACCGATAACAGGAATATTAGACTCATTAGCTTTTTCTAAAACTATAGGTGTTGATGCAACAATTAAATTATCAGTTGGAGTATAAAGAACATCAATCTCTTTTAAGATAACATCAAGAGCAGGAGCAACTTCATTAATATTTGTGATTCCTTTTTCAATTAAGGTGTAATTATATTTAGCACTTTCTTCTTTTAATTTATTTACTAAAATAATAGAATTTTCTTCACTGGTATTATATACAATTCCAATTTTTTTTATATTTGGAAGAAGAGAGTTTATAAGTTCTAACTGTTTATTAATAGGTGCCATATCACTTGTTCCTGTGATATTTTTACCAGTAAGTCCAACTGAAATAGGATCTGTAACAGCTGTAATAACAATAGGAATATCTTTTGAAGCATTATACATTGCTTGTGCTGATGGTGTTGATACAGCTAAAACTAAATCTTTTTTATCTTGAGCATATGATGAAGCAATTGTTTGAGCTGTTCCAAAATCTCCTTGTGCATTTTGATATTCAATATCAATTTTTTCTTCTCCATATCCATTTTCACAAAGAGCATTTTTAAATCCTTTTACAGTTTCATCTAAAGCACTATGTTCAATAATTTGTGTGATACCTATATTAATTTTATTTTCTTTTTTATTTCCACAGCCAGTAAGAATTAATCCAGTTAGTAAAAAAATTCCAATTTTTTTTAGATTTATCATATAAATCAACTCCTTATTTTTAAATTTTTTATATGTGTTAATGGTATCACTTATTATAAAAATTTTGTAGATAACAATAAAAACATTCTTTTGTTCCTATTTTTAGTATAAAAAATAAAAGAACCCTTTAAAATTAAAGGATTCTTATTTTTAAACTTTGTTCGATAGTATATTCTTTTTTTTAATAAAAGTTAAATAAAAAAAGATGACTCAAATTGAATCATCTTTTTATCTATTATTTTATAACAAGCTCAGAAGTAGGTGAAAAACGAATTTTCTCAACAATAGTTGTTTCTTTTGCTAATTCTGACATGTTTTCTTTTGAATACCCGCTGATGTTTAATCCATAGTTTTCTGCTCTAACTACTTCAGTTCTATTTTGTCCTTGTAAGCTCAATGCAAGTACTAAAAGACCAATAATTACTGCTATTTTATTCATAATACACTCCTTTATATATCAAAAAATTTTATAAATAATATAAAAAGGCTAATCTTTTAGCCAAAAATAATTATAGCACTTTTAATCTAAAAGTCAATAAAAGTAAAAAAAATAAAGATTTTATAGCAACTTTGTTCAAAATATTAATAATATATATTTTTTTTGTGCATAAAACTATGAAGTAAATATAAAAA
>JAHHTB010000070.1 GCA_020024855.1 Fusobacterium sp. | reverse complement strand
TCTGAAATAGATGTAAATGGAAAAAGATATTTTAGAAAAGATATTTTAGAAAAAGAATTGAGTGATTGAAAATGAATAGAATAGTTATAAATTTTAATAATTTTCAAAAAAGAGCTGCAATAATAGAAGATCAAAGAGTAGTGGAAGTTCTTACAGAAAGAGAAGACGAATCAAATATAATAAAAAATATTTATAGTGGACGTGTTGCTAATGTTCTTCCTGGTATGGAGTCAGCTTTTGTAGATATAGGACTTGAGAAAAATAGTTTTCTTTTTGTAGATGATTTAAGAGAATTTGAAGAAAAATATCTTAATGGAATAGTAAATAGTGGAAAACCAATAGAGGAACTTCTTACAGTAGGAGATAAGGTTGTAGTTCAAGTTTTAAATGTTCCAAGAGGAACAAAAGGAGCGAGAGTAACTACTAACTTTACAATACCAGGAAAATATGTTGTTCTTATGCCAAATAGTGATCATATTGCAATATCTAAAAAAATAAAAGATGAAGAAGAAAGAACAAGACTTCAAGAAATTTTTGAAGAAATAAAACCAGCCAAAATGGGTGTGATTATAAGAACAGCAGCTCAAGGAAAATCAGTTTATCATTTTGAAAGAGAAATAAGTTATCTTGTAAAAAAATGGGAAGATATAGAGAGAAAAATTTCAAAGGCAGCAATAGGGGAAGTTTTATATAATGATAATAGTATTGTAACAACAATATTAAGAGATATATTATCAAATGATATAGATGAACTTATTGTTGATAATGAAGAAGTTTATTGGGAAATAATAGACTATATAAATGCTTTTAGTGAAAGTAACTTTAAAACGAAAGTAAAATTATTTGATGAAAATAGAGATATTTTTGATGAATATAATGTAAATAAAGAGATAGAAAAAGCATTAGATAAATTTGTTTGGCTTGACTGTGGAGGCTATCTAGTAATTGAAAAAACAGAGGCTCTTGTTACAGTAGACGTAAATACAGGAAAAAATACAGGAAGTTTTAATCTTGAAAAAACAGTTCTTAATACTAATCTTGATGCAGCAAGAGAAATTCCAAAACAATTAAGATTAAGAAATTTGAGTGGAATAATAATAATTGATTTTATTGATATGAAGCTTCAAGAAGATAAAGATTTAGTTCTTCAACAACTTGATTCAGAGTTAAAGAAAGATAGAATAAAAAATAATATTGTTCATTTTACTGATTTAGGGCTTGTGGAGATGACAAGAAAAAGAGTAGGAAGAAATTTAAGTTATTTTTATGAAGAAGAATGTCCTACTTGTCATGGTAAAGGTAAGGTTAAATCAGTTGATTCAATAATAGAGGAAATAATAAAAGATTTTAAAAAAGTAGCAGAAGAAAAAGATATAAGACAGATAAAAATAGCTTCTTCAAAAAGAGTAATAACAAAAATAAAAGAAGTATATTTTGACATTATGGTTGATTATTTAAAAAATAGAGGAAAAGAACTTTCTCTTTCTTCTGAGGAGATAAATAATATTACAGGATATGATATATTCTTAGGAAAATAGGAGGCTATTAGTGAAAATAGGAGTATATGCAGGAAGTTTTGATCCAATAACAAAAGGACATCAAGATATAATAGAAAGAGCTAGTAAACTTTTTGATAAACTTGTGATACTTGTATCAAATAATAGTGAAAAAAAGTATTGGTTTACACTTGAAGAAAGAAAAGAAATGATTAGTAAAGTTTTAGAAAGATGTGATAATATAGAGATAGAAGCATATTCAGGACTTATTGTAAATTATTGTGAAGAAAAAGGAATAAATACTATTGTAAGAGGAATAAGAACAGTAGAGGATTGTGGATTAGAACTTTATTTTGCTAGTGGAAATATGGATATATCTAGTGGTAAAGTTGATACTATTTTTCTTCCAGCACTTAAAGAATATATTTATGTAAGTTCGACAGCAGCAAGAGAGATTGCAAGATATGGTGGAAAAGTAACAGCATATGTTGATGAAAAAATAGCTGAGATGGTAGTAGAAAGAGGAAAAAATTATAAACCTAGGTAGTAAAAAGGTGAGAGAATGGGTAAAGGTAAATCAGTATATGTATGTAGTGAATGTGGCTATAAAGCATCTAAATGGTTAGGGAAATGTATGAACTGTGGAGCATGGGGAACTATGGAAGAACAGGAAGATCTATCTTTATCAGTTGGAACATCTTCTAAAATTAATAAAAATTCATTATCTTTAGTTGATACAGAAAAAAAAGTTTCTCCTTTTTCAAATATAAAAATAGAAGAAAACTTTAGATTTAAAACAAAACAAAGTGAATTTGATAGACTTCTTGGTGGTGGGCTTGTTCAAGGGGAGGTAATCCTTTTAACAGGAAATCCTGGAATAGGAAAATCAACACTTCTTTTACAAATGGCTAAAGAGTATAGTGAGTATGGAGAGGTTTTATATGTTTCAGGAGAGGAGTCACCAGCTCAGATAAAAAGTAGAGGGGAAAGACTTGGAATAAAAAGTAAAACCCTTTATCTTATGTCAGAAACAGATATAGATAAAATATCAGAATATATTTCTATAAAAAAACCAAAAGTAGTAATTGTTGACTCAATACAAACTCTTTATAGTGAAAATAGTGATTCAATAGCAGGGACACCAACTCAGATAAGAGAAGCAACTTTAAAAATAGTAGAATTAGCTAAAAAATTGGGGATATCATTTTTTATAGTGGGACATATAACAAAAGATGGTAAGGTTGCAGGTCCTAAATTATTAGAGCATATGGTTGATGCTGTTTTCAGTTTTGAAGGTGAAGAGGGACTTTTTTATAGAATTTTGAGAAGTACAAAAAATAGGTTTGGTTCAACTAATGAACTTGCAGTTTATAGTATGGAAGAAGATGGGATGAAAGAGGTTCAAAATTCATCTGAGTTTTTTTTAAGTGAAAGAGAAGAAAAAAATATAGGAAGTATGATTGTTCCAGTATTAGAAGGAACGAAAGTTTTCTTATTAGAAATACAGAGTCTTCTTACTGAAAGTGGAGGAATAGGAATACCCAAAAGAATAGTTCAAGGATTTGATAGAAATAGGATACAGATTCTTATGGCAATAGGTGAAAAAAGAATGGGTATGAATTTAGGAATGAAAGATGTTTTCATAAATATTCCTGGAGGAATATCTATAAAAGATCCATCAGCAGATTTGGGAGCTCTTATATCTTTACTTTCTGTTTATAAAAATGTGGAAATAAGTCAAAAAATAGCTGCTATAGGTGAGCTTGGGCTTAGAGGAGAAATAAGAAAAGCATTTTTTATAGATAAAAGATTGAGGGAACTTGAAAAATTAGGATTTAAAGGTGTATATGTTCCTGAAGCGAATAGGAAAGAGATAGAAAAAAAAGAATATAAGTTAAAATTAATTTACTTAAAAAACTTGGAAGAATTTTTGGAAAGGATGTAATATATGGAAAGAACAGAATGGGAAAGAATATTATCTCTTGTAGCACCTGGTTCAAAATTACGTGAAGGTCTTGACAACATTCTTGATGGTCAAAAGGGTGCTTTAATATTAGTTGGAATAGATGAAGAAGTAGAAAAAGTTCTTGATGGGGGATTTAGTCTAAATTGTGAATACACTCCAGAAAGATTGTTTGAACTTTCTAAAATGGACGGAGCTATAATTTTAGATGATAAAATAGAGCGTATACTTTATGCCAATGTTCATCTTCAACCAGATAAAAGATATCTTACAGATGAGAGTGGAACAAGACATAGAACAGCTCAACGTATAGCAAAACAATTAGATAGAATAACAATAGCAATTTCAGAAAGAAAAAGAGTTCAAACTCTTTATAAAGGAGAAATAAGATATAAATTAAGATCTTTAGAGGGACTTATGAATGAAGCTTCACAAGGAATAAATACTCTTGAAAGATATAGATATGTTCTTGATAAAAGTCTTATAAATCTTACTCTTTTAGAGCTTGATGGGATAGCAACAGTTGAAGAAGTATGTATAGTTTTACAAAAATTTGAAATGTTTAAAAGAATAAAAATAGATGTAATAGAATGTCTTTTTGAACTTGGAAGTGAAGGAAAACTTTTAAGACTTCAGCTAGAAGATTTAGTATTTGGTTTAAAAGATGAAAAACTTGAATTTTTAAAAGATTATTATACAGGTGGAGAAGAAAAAGAAGAGGAACTTTCAGCAGAGATGTCAGCTCTTGATGATAGTGAACTTCTTGATCTAGCAAAACTTTCATCAGTTTTAGGATTTGGAAAAACAACAAAATCATTAGATAATCCTGTAATAACTAAAGGGTATCGTCTTTTAAGTAAATTTGGAAAATTAACAAGAAAAGACGTAGGTAGTCTTGTAGATAAGTTTGGACAGCTTAGTAAAATTCAAGAAGCATCAGTAGAAGAACTTTCAGAAGTTATTAGTAAATTTAAAGCAAATGCAGTTAAACGTGGATTTGAAAGAGTAAAATTTATGTCAGAAATAGGGAAAAAATAGGATAGAAAAGCAGAGAGTAAAAACTAAAATTTATTTTCTGCTTTTATTTTTATAGAGGTATAAACAAATAAGGTTGACATAAATATAAACGAGTGATACTATACATATAGGGTACCCCCCTATACATTAAAAAGAAAAGAGGAAAAAATATGGATAAAAAATATAAACTATCTGGTGTAGGTTGTATGAAATGTGTCGGAAAAATAGAAAAGAATTTAATAGAATTAGATGGTATTGAAAAAATTAAGGTTGATGTTGGTACAAAAAAGAAATGATAAAAGAAGATGTAGTTTGTGAATTTCAAGCTAAAGATATAGCTGGTAAAAAAGAATTATTAGAAGAAGAAAAGAAAAATTTTGAAAATATAGAAAAAAAACAATTTAAACTTTCAGGAGTAACTTGTCAAGCTTGTGTAAGAAGAATTGAAACAAAAGTTGGAAAGATGGAAGGGATAAAATCAGCAGTTGTTAATCTAGCAACAGAAGAATTAACAGTTGAATATGATTATGAAAGAACAAATAAAAATAATATAGAAGATGAGGTTAAGTCTATTGGGTATGGAATAGAGGAAAAAATAGAAGCCTCTGAACTTCAAGTTAAAATAGAGGGAATAAGTTGTCAGGCTTGTGTAGCTAATATTGAAAGAAAAACAAAAAAATTAGATGGAGTTATAAGTGCTGAAGTAAATCTTGCTACAAATAAAGGAAGATTTATTTATGATAGTAAGAGAATAAAAGCATCAGAAATTATAGAAGTGATAAATGGTTTAGGTGGTTATAAAGCAATAAAAGATGAAGAAGCTAAGCCAGAAGAAGAAACAAGAAAATTAGAGGAAGCTAAAAGAGAACTAAGAGAATTTAAATCAGCAATATTTCTTGCTACAATAGTTTTTTATATAACAATGGGACATATGATAGGTTTTCCTCTTCCAGATATAATATCTCCTGATGTAAATCCTATAAATTATGCTTTAATTCAACTTGTATTAACGATACCTGTAACAATTATTGGAAGAAGGTTTTATACAGTAGGAATTAGAGCTCTTATTAAAAAAGCTCCAAATATGGATTCACTAATTGCAACAGGAACAGGGGCAGCTCTTATTTATAGTATCTATGGAACATATGAAATTTTTAAAGGAAATAATCATTATGTTCATGCTCTTTATTATGAATCAGCAGTTGTTATTATCGCTCTTATAATGTTTGGAAAACTTTTAGAAAAAAGGAGTAAAGGAAAAACATCAGATGCTATAAAAAAATTAATGGGATTACAATCTAAAAAAGCATCTTTAATAAAAAATAATGAGATTGTATTAGTTGATATAGAAGAAGTTGAAAAAGGGGATATAATTTTAGTAAAGCCTGGGGAAAGCATTCCTGTTGATGGAAAAGTAATAGAAGGAAAAACAAATGTAGATGAGTCAATGTTGACAGGAGAGAGTATTCCTGTAAGAAAAAAAATAGGAGATAATGTTTTTGGAGCAACAATAAACAAAAATGGAAGTATAAAAATAGAGGCAACAGCAATAGGAAAAGATACAGTCCTTGCAAAAATAATAAAACTTGTTGAAGATGCTCAGGGTTCAAAAGCACCAATAGCAAGAATGGCTGACATAATATCTGGATATTTTGTTCCTGTAGTAATATTTATAGCAACAGTTTCAAGTATAATATGGTATGTTGTAGGAAAAACAGGAATGGTAGATTTACCAATGAATCCAAGTATATTTGCTTTAACAATTTTTATTTCTGTTTTAGTTATAGCTTGTCCATGTTCTTTAGGACTTGCAACTCCAACAGCAATAATGGTTGGAACTGGAAGAGGGGCAGAGCTTGGAATATTAATAAAATCAGGTGAAGCACTTGAAAAAGCTCATAAACTTAATATGATTGTTTTTGATAAAACAGGAACAATAACAGAAGGAAAACCAGTTATAACAGATATAGTAATAAATGAAAATGAAATTTCAGAAGAAGAAATATTAAAACTTACTGCAAGTATTGAACAACATTCCGAACATCCATTAGGAGAAGCAATAGTTGAAGAAGTTAAGAAAAGAGGAATAGAATTTGGACAGGTAAAGAACTTTGTAAGTATTTCTGGTGAAGGAATAATAGGTGAAGTAGATAATAAAAAAGTTTTCATTGGTAACTACAAACTATTAAATAATAATGATATAATAATTCCAGAAAATAATGAAAGTGAAAGAATAGCAAAAGAAGGAAAAACTCCTATGTTTATAGGAATTGATGGAAAATATATGGGGATTATTGCTGTAGCTGACATTATTAAAGAAAGTTCAAAAGAGAGCATTAGACTTCTTAAAGAGATGGGACTTAAAGTTGCAATGATAACAGGAGATAATAGAAAAACAGCTGAAGTTATAGCAGAACAAGTTGGAATAGATGTAGTTCTTGCTGAAGTAAGTCCTGAGGATAAATATTTAGAAGTAAAAAGACTACAAAATGAAGGATTTAAAGTTGGAATGGTAGGAGATGGAATAAATGATTCTCCAGCTCTTTCTCAAGCAGATGTAGGTATTGCTATTGGTGGTGGAACAGATATAGCAATGGAAAGTGCAGATGTAATTTTGATGAAAAAAGATTTAAAAGATGTAGCAGTTGCTATGAAATTAAGTCATGCAGTAATAAAAAATATAAAAGAAAATCTGTTCTGGGCATTTTTATATAATAGTTTAGGAATACCAGTGGCAGCTGGAGTATTATATCTTGTAACAGGGCATCTTTTAAATCCAATGATAGCTGGTGGAGCAATGGCAATGAGTTCAGTTTCAGTAGTAACAAATGCTTTAAGACTTAGAAATTTTAAAAAATAGAATCTAAGAATGGAGGGAAAATGACTGAAAAAATAAAAGTAGAAGAGTGTGAAGGAAGATATTGTACTTCAGTTGAAACTAAAAAGAAATTGAGAACAAGACTTAATAGAATAGAGGGACAAGTAAGAGGAATAGGGAATATGATAGAAAAAGATGCTTATTGTGATGATATTTTAAATCAAATTGCATCTGTGAGAGCTGCTCTTGCTGGAGTATCTAAACAAGTACTTGAAGGACATTTAAAACATTGTGTTGTAGATGGAATAAAAGAAGGAAAAGATGAGCAGATAATAGAGGAGTTAATAGCGACTTTAAATAAAATGATGAAATAAATTAGGAGATCTGATGAATTATTTTTTATTTTTAAATCATCCTAAAGGTGAGGAAATATATAAAGTAACAAAAGAAAATGAAGAGGCAGCAAGGAAATATTTTAAAACAATTCCAATAATAGAAACAGAAGTTGAGATAAGAGGGAAAAAATATAAGGCGATAATAGATTATGAAATGTTTGATAAGCCTTCTAATTTTGATTGTTTTAATTGTAACATAAATTGTTGTGCTGATAGTCCTTCAAAATTGTCAGAAGGAACAAGAAAATTTCTTTTTGATAATTTAGAAAGTTTTGAAGAAATTACTTCTAATATTGAAATAGCAGAAGATATGGGTTATGAGTCTTCAGATTTATTAAAAAATATTGAAAAAGAAGAAAATGGCAGAGAGATAATAAGTGAAATAGAAGAAGAAACAGAGATGTGTTTTTATGCTTATAAAAAAGATAATAAAACAACTTTATGTAGTATTCATTCAATTTGTTTAAATAAAAATATGAATGGGAAAGAGATAAGTGACATTAAACCATTAGTATGTTCTTTGTGGCCAATTGAAATATTAGCAGAAGATGATAATTCAATTCTTTATATAACTTTACCAGATGATTTTACAAATAGTTTTACAATAGAAGATTATTATCAAATTCCATGTATCAATGAAGATTTTGTTTCTTCTGCATTTTTTAGAAGAAAAAATCCAAAAGGTTTTTCTGATGAATATAAACCAGTAATAGAAACATATAAAGATACAATAATAAATTGTCTAGGGGAAAATGTATATAAGTTGATAAAAGAGAAACTTTATGAAGATGAATAGGGAATAAAAAATTAAATTTTTAATTTATAAAATAATTCTTCAAATTAAATTAAAGATATTGACAATATTAAGGAAATCGTATATAATAATACGGTAAATTAACCTTTCCCACAAAGGACCGTTGCGTTATATTATGAAAATATAACTTATTTTAGGAGGAAAAAAGTGAATAAATACACTGTAATGCAAAGAAAAGAAGATGTAGTTAGAGATTGGTACCACTACGACGCTGAGGGAGTTGTTTTAGGAAGATTAGCAGTAGAAGTTACTAAAAAATTAATGGGAAAAGAAAAAGTTTCTTTCACTCCACACGTTGATGGAGGAGATTATGTTGTAGTAACAAACATTGAGAAATTAGTAGTTACTGGAAACAAAATGAAAGATAAACTTTACTATAGACATTCTGGATTCCCTGGAGGAATTAGCAAAAGAACTTTTGAAGAAGTTATAGCTAAAAAACCAGAAGATGCTTTAATGCTAGCTGTAAAAAGAATGCTTCCAAAAAATAGATTAGGAAGAGAACAATTAACAAGATTAAGATTATTTGTTGGTGCTGAGCACGGACACGTTGCACAAAAACCTACAAAGGTAGAAATGTAAGGGGGTATTGACAGTGGCAGACATGAATCAATTTAGAGGAACTGGAAGAAGAAAAACTTCTGTAGCAAGAGTAAGATTAATTCCTGGAGAAAAAGGAATAGTAATAAACGGAAAAGATATGGCTCAATACTTTGGAGGAAGAGAAATCCTTTCTAAAATAGTTGAGCAACCTTTAGTTTTAACAGAAACTTTAGACAAATACCAAGTAATCGTTAACGTTTACGGTGGTGGAAATGCTGGACAAGCTGGAGCAATTAGACACGGAATTTCTAGAGCATTACTTGAAGCTGATGAAACATTAAGAGGAGCTTTAAAAGAAGCTGGATTCTTAACAAGAGATTCAAGAATGGTTGAAAGAAAGAAATACGGAAAGAAAAAAGCAAGAAGATCACCTCAATTCTCAAAAAGATAATTGTTGGAAGATTACAGACCTCACAAACTTTGTGTTTGTGGGGTTTTTTTTTATACAAAATAATATGGTTCTTTGTCAAATAGTGTTGGTAAAAAAATAAAATAGATTTTCATAATAACC
>JAHHTB010000007.1 GCA_020024855.1 Fusobacterium sp. | reverse complement strand
TCTAAATCATTTATAATTATGTTTTGTCTTTTATTATTTTCACTTAAGATCTTTATTTTTTAAGATAATTGCTCTTTAAATTTTTCCTCTATATCCATTCTCAAATATGAATTATCAATTATTCCTTTTTTCTCTTTAAGATATTCAATACACATATCTTTTACAGCTTTTATAGTTTTTACATCTTGAGTTATATCTATAAACTTTAAATCACTAAATCCTGTTTGCTTTGTTCCAAAAATTTCTCCAGATTTTCTAAGCCTCAAATCTTCTTCAGCAATTTCAAATCCATCTTGAGTTTTTTCCATTATTCTAAGTCTTGCTTTAGACACATCATTATCCGTTTTTGAAATTAGGAAACAGTATGATTGATACTCCCCTCTTCCTACTCTCCCTCTTAGCTGATGAAGTGATGAAAGTCCAAATCTCTCAGCATTTATTATTGAAATTATTGTAGCATTTGGAACATTTATTCCCACCTCTACAACTGTTGTTGAAAGTAGAATATCAACCTCTTTATTCTTAAAAGATTTCATTATCTCATCTTTTTCTGCATTTTTCATTTTTCCATGAAGAATTCCTATTCTATAATTAGAAAATCTATTTTCTATTTCATACTTATATTGTTCAATAGATTTTACAGCCATCTTTTCACTATCTTCAATAAGAGGAACTACAAAATATGCTTGTCTTCCTTCGCTTAATTTTTTTTCAATAAAATCATAGGCTTTTTCTAAATCTGGCTCTGTTCCTATCCACTTTGTTTTTATTGCTTTTCTTCCTGGTGGAAGTTCATCTATTATAGAAATATCCAAATCTCCATATATACTTAATGCAAGAGAACGAGGAATTGGTGTGGCACTCATAACTAAAAGATTAGATAAAATTCCCTTATCTCTTAATTTTTTTCTTTGAACAACTCCAAATCTATGTTGCTCATCTATAACAATAAGCCCTAATTTTTCAAACTCTACATTATCTTCTATAAGAGCATGAGTTCCAATCACAAGAGATACCTCTCCATTTTTTATATCTTCAATCAGTCTCTCTTTCTTCTTTCCTTTAACACTTCCTGTTAAAAGTTCTGTCCTCACTCCCAGTTTTTCAAAATCATCTTTTATTGAAAGATAATGTTGAGTTGCAAGAATTTCAGTTGGAGCCATAATAACCCCTTGATAACCATTTTCAATTATGTAAAGAAGTAGAACCATAGCTACAACTGTTTTTCCACTTCCTACATCTCCTTGAATCAAACGATTTATAAAAACTCCACTATTAAACTCTTTGTATATATCTGTAATAACATTTTTTTGTGCTTTTGTTAAGTCAAAACTAAGGTTTTTCAAGTAATTTTTTACTAATATCTTACTATCTTTTAATTTATATTTTTTCCCATCAGAAACACCCTCAATAAATTTTTTTTCAAGTATTCCCATTTCTAAAATTAGAAGTTCTTCTATAGCAAATCTTCTTTTAGCTTCTTCAAGATTTTTTTTATCTTGTGGAAAATGTATTTCATTAAGAGCCTTTTGTCTATTCATAATTTTATATTTTTCCATAATCTCATATGGAATATTTTCCATAAAATATTTTTTATTTGTTACCACATTCTTTTTTAAAATTTTTCTAAGTGTATTTTGAGCTAAATTTTTTGTTGTACTATAAACAGGAAGTATCTCCCCTTTTTCCATTTCTATTTGATTAGAAATTTTTTTATATTCTGGGTTTGTCATCTGAAAATTATATCCTCTTTTTACATGGCCAATAAGAATATAATCCTCTCCTGTTTTTAAAGATTTGGCAAGATATGGCATTTGAAACCACACAACATCAATAACCCCTGTCCCATCTGTTGCTCTTGCCTTTGTCATTTTTACTCTTGAAGGAATATATGGATTTGAAATTGTAAGAAATTGAACTTTTAATACTACATATTCATCTCCCCTTAGTTCCTCTATTTTTTTTATATTTGTTCTATCATCATAAGCTCTAGGGAAATAATAAAGAAGATCATGAAGTGTTTTTATGTCAAGAGATTTTATTTTTTCTGTCTCTTTTATTGTCATAGATTTTAAATTTAAATTTTTTAAATCCTCAAAAATTAATTTATATTCATCTACCATAATTTCCCCTTTCTCCATATATTTTTATAAAAAAAGAGTGGCTACAACCACCCTTTAATTTTATCTTAGTCTAATTGATCCATTATTTCATCAGCAATATCAAAGTTTGAATAAACTTCTTGAACATCATCAAGATCATCTAATGAATCATAAAGAAGCATTACTTTTTTAGCTACGTTTACATCAGTTATAACAACTTTATTTTCAGGAATCATTGTAACTTCTGCTTCTTCATATTTATATCCTGCTTCTGTAAGAGCATCTAAAACTCCTTGGAAAGCTGTTGGTTCTGTTAAAACTTGGAACTCATCTCCATCTTCTATGATGTCATCTGCTCCTGCTTCAAGAGCTACCATCATAAATTCTTCAGAATCTGTAACGTTAGCTGCTGGTACTATAATTTCTCCTTTTTTGTTGAACATCCAAGAAACAGCACCATCTGCACCTAGATTTCCACCTTTTCTTGAGAATGTAGTTCTTACTTCAGATGCTGATCTATTTTTATTATCTGTTACAACATCTACTATGAAAGCTGTTCCTTCTGGACCATATCCTTCATATCTCATTTCTATATAATCTACACCTTCTAATTCTCCTGTACCTTTTTTTATAGCTCTTTCAAGGATATCTTTAGGCATATTTCCAGCTTTAGCTTTTTCTATAGCAAGTCTAAGTCTTGGGTTGAAACCTGGGTCTCCTCCACCTTCTTTAGCTGCAATTGTTAATTCTTTTCCTAATTTTGTAAATAAGCTAGCTCTTTTTTTATCCTGAGCACCTTTTCTATGTTGGATATTATTCCATTTACTGTGTCCTGCCACGAGTTTTCCTCCTATTAATATTAAATATTACTCATATTATTTTATCATACAGGAAAAATTTTTTCAATATTATAGCTTGATAATCCTTTGTTCTGTTATAAGAATATCAATCTTTTCATCATGATTTTCTCCCACAAAACTATTATCAATCTGAAAATCATACAAGAGAGAGATTTTTAAAATATTTTTATTTTTCTTAAAATATTCTGAAAAAAATCTATCATAATATCCTTTTCCAAATCCTATTCTATCACCTCTTTCATTAAAGGCAATCCCAGGAACTATAATTATATCAATTCTATTTTCTAAAAAACTTTCCCCCTTTGATTCGATAATTCCATATTTTCCTATTTCGTATTCATCTTTCAATACAACAGGAACTATTTTATCATTCTCATAAATTTTAGGAACTAATACTTTTTTCCCAATTTTTAAAAGTTTTTTATTAAGTTCTCTTGTTTCTACTTCATTTTTAAAATCCATATAAGACATAATAACTTTTGATTTTTTTATTTCTTCTAAGTTTAAAAATTTTTCTATTATTATAGAACTTAATCTATGTTTTTCTTCTATTTTAAGATTTTCTCTTATTTCTTTTATCTTTTTTCTTACAATATCTTTTTTATTCATTATTTTCATTACCATTTAAAAGGCTTTTTACACTTTTTAAATCATTCCAGAAATCAAGAGCAACTTTTGATTTTTTTCCACTACTATCTCTTGATTTTTTTGTAAAATTTACATCATAAGTAACAATAAGTTTTATTCCACCTCTCCAAGTCTTTACTTCTCCTCTTTCTTTTCCCAGATTTACACTTTTTTCAAGAAGAAGTTCTGCCACATCTTGTCCAAGAGCTACTATAACTTTTGGCTGTATAAGAGAGATTTGCATATCTAAAAGATCTTTTAATTTTATTTTTTCTTCATCAAAAATTTCTCTATATTTTACTTTGCTCTTAGTAAGAGTTGTTATGTAATAATCTTCTGGAGTAATCTCTAAAATATCACAAAGTTTTATTAAAAATTCTCCACTTGATCCTATTGCAACTTTTAAATCAGAAGTTTCATAAAGTTCTGAATCATCACCAATAAAAAGAATTTTTCCATCTTGGTTTCCACTTCCAAGGAGAATTTCATCATCTTCTTTTGATGAATTTAGTCTACTCATACTGCCTATTTCAAATCTTAATTCTTCCCATAATTCATCTTTTTCCATTAATCCTCCTAAATTTCATATATCTCTGTCACTTGATCTTGCTTAGCTATCTCTATTGGAATATCTATATTGAATCTTTCTAATTCTTCAATAATAGTTCTTGATACTATTTCAAAATTATTACTATCTTTACTTACATGAGCAAGATAAACTTTTTTTAAATCACTATTATAACTTTCACAAACAAATTTTGCTGCATCATTATTTGAAAGATGTCCATTCCTACTTTTTACTCTATCTTTCAGCTCCCAAGGATAATTACATTCCATAAGCATTCTATAATCATAATTTGACTCTATTATCATTATATTTACATTTTTAAAAAGTTCTCTTACTCTATTATCAACATATCCTATATCTGTTGATATTCCTAAAGTTTTTCCACTTAAAATTCCTTCTATTCTAAATCCAACTGTTCTTTTTGCATCATGCATAACATCAACAGGTAAAACTTTTACTTTTTCTTTTAAAATAAACGTCTCATTATCTATAAATATAAGATTTTTTTCTTCTAATTTTCCTAATTTCGTTTCACAAACACTATAACTTTCTTTTGTAATATATATTGGTATATCATACTTTCTTGATATGATTCCAGCACCTTGTATGTGATCTGAATGTTCATGAGTTATTAAAATTCCACTTATATCATTAAAACTTTCATTTATTTCTTTTAACCTACACTCTATTTTCTTTCCACTAAATCCTGCATCTATAAGAAATTTTATTCCATCAACTTCAATAAAAGTAGAATTTCCTCCACTTCCACTTCCTAATATTGATACTTTCATTCTGTTCCCTTTCTATATCTTAAAATAAAAATACTTATTTTATATTATAGCATAAAAAGAATTCAATAAAAATAAAGAAGATAAGCTAAATTTTTATGCTTATCTTTTTATAAATTTTTATTTTTTCTCATTTGTTCTTTCTAAAAAATCATTATACTTTTTACTTAATAATCTCATATATTCATATTCAAAAACATAATCTGTTTCCATAAAATATATTCCTGTATCTACTTTTGTAGAAAATCCATAAAGAGCTGTCATATACCACTGGCTAAAATCAATGTGAACAGGATGATATACATCAAGTTTTCCAATTACATAACTATTTACAGCAAGACTTGATAAATCTCTTACATTTGTAGGGCCAAGGAAAGGAGCTACAATATATGTCCCTCTTCCAACTCCATAATAATTTAAAGTCATTCCTAAATTTTCTTTATACTTAGGTATTCCCAATTTAGTTGCTGGATCAAAAAATCCTAAAATTCCAATTGTGCTATTTATTCCAAATCTTAAAGCTGATTCAAATCCTTGAGCAAATTTTAACTGTAAAAATGAATTTAATGTTGTACTTATATCTTCAAAATTATTAAAAAAATTACTTACTCTTTCTTGAAAAAAATTTGGAGTATAATATTTATATTTTGTAATTGTTGGCTTTAAAACATATCTATCTGCCATTCCATTGAAATAATAAATTCTTCTATTCATAAAATCTAAAGGGTCATCTTTCCCATAAAGAATAGCTAAATCTTCATTTATTTTTTTTTCTTGATTTTCAATATTATAAATTTCTACTGATTCTTTTTTAGTTCTATCAAAACTACTACAAGAGATGAGCAAGAAAGAAAAAATTAATATTAAAATCTTATTTTTTAATCTCAACTAACTTCCCCCCTCTCATAAAGTTAAGCATATTTTTTACATTTTCATAGTAATACATATTTCCACAATGCCCACCATAAGGATAAACTATTATTCTTCCCTTAAATACATCTTGAAGATATTTTATATTTTCTTTTGTTAAAATAAGTTCATCTCTATTTGTTACAACCATTATCTTATCTGTATTACGAAGATAATCTTCTATAACTTTTAAATCAGTATATTTTTTTAATTTTTCTAATGACATATTCATTCCATATTGTTCACGATAATAAGGAACTGCTAATCTTTTTATATAATCTTCAAAGCTAGCAAAATTTATTTTCTCAAAATAGACCCCCATATTTTCATACTTTTCTATCTCTTTATCAACATAAACTCCTCTTTTATTAGTTGCATCAGATAAGAAATTTATATCTATAGCACTCAATCTAAAAACTAATCCTATTCCCATCTGTAAATCTTTATCTGTAATTCCTAAAGTTTCTAAAATTCTTTCTGGATTTTTTTTATCAAGATCCTCTTCTTTTCCAGTAAGAAGTGCTAAATTATCTGTTATTGCATTTATTCTTACAAATAGATTTCTTATGTTATTATCTATTGATCTTTCTAACATTTTATCAAGAAGAGAAGCTGAAGTATACAAGTTTACAGCTGGATTTATCATAAATACCCTTTTAAAATTAAAATCTTTTTCTATCTCATCAATATATGAAATCATAGCTGAATGTGTTGCTCCTAAACTATACCCCATAAGATAATACTCTGAAACTTTTGCCTTTTTTTCAACTATTTTTTTTATTTTATTTATTGCTCTATAAATATCCATACTATCATTTAAAATTATTCCAGGCATTTTCTCATAAGATAAAGATACCACAGAGTTGGTATTCATAGATGATGAAATCCCAACAACGTGGTATCCTGCTGTATAAAATATTCTCTGAAATAGTTCCGTCTTCAAAGATGTTGATGATGAACCTGTTCCTGACAAAATAAATACTAATGGTGCTTTTTTATTTTGTAAGGCTACTGAAAATTTATAATCTTTTTGATAATCCAAATTGGCAGGAGTTTCTCGCGTCTTTATAAAACTTATTCTGTATTCTTTTATTGGTATTTTTTCATCAATATTTGGAGTCATCATCATCGATGTTCCTAATACAGTTGCCACATAAGGATTTTTAAATGGATAATTGTAAGAATATACATTTATTCCAAATAAAATGAATAGTAATAATATCAATTTTTTCATTGTATTTGCCTTCCTTTTTTCATCAAAGTGAATTGCTAGTCATTTTTTATCTAGCTATATTCTACTAAAATTCAAAAGAAAAGACAAATTATAATTTTAAAACTATGGTCTTAATTCAAAACCAGCTTCTCTTATAGCTACTGCTATTTCATTTCTATGCTCAGCATTAGCACATTCAATAACTATTTTAGCTACTTGGTTATTAATTTTTATTCCTGTCTTGTACATAGATTGATTTATTCTTAGAATATTAGCTTTTTTATCTGCTAATATTTGAAGAACTTTAAATAATTCTCCTGCTCTATCTGGAACAACTACGTTGAACTCAGCTTTTCTTCCCTCAAGAATAAGAGCTTTATTTATAATTCTTTCTATCATGTTAATATCTGAGTTTCCTCCAGAAATTACACAACAAATATTTTGTCCTTGTTCTTGAATTTTTCCACCAAGAAGTGCAGCAACTGGTGTAGCTCCAGCTCCTTCAGCAACTACTTTTCCTTTTTCCATTAAGAATAAAATAGCTCTTGCAATATCATCTTCACTTACAGTTACTATTTCATCAACATAATCTCTAATCATTTCGCAAGTTAATTGACCTGCTCTTGCAACAGCAATTCCATCAGCTATTGTAGGAGTTGTTTTTATTGTACAAGGACATCCTTGTTTAACTGCTTCTAGCATTGATGCTGCATTTTCTGCTTCTACTCCAACTACTTTAACAGTTGGTTTTAAAGATTTTACTGCCTTAGCTATTCCAGAGGCGATTCCCCCTCCTCCAATAGGAACTATTACCATATCTACATTTTCAAGATCCTCTACTATTTCAATCCCTATTGTACCTTGTCCTGCAATAACATAAGGATCATCAAATGGATGTAAGAATGTTGCTCCTGTTTCAGCCTGAATTTCACAAGCTTTTTTATAAGCATCATCGTAAACTGTTCCTACTTGAACAACTTCTGCTCCATATCCTCTAGTTGCAACAACTTTTGATAATGGTGCTGTTCCAGGCATTACAATTGTTGATTTTATTCCTAAGTTTGTCGCTCCTAAAGCAACTCCTTGAGCATGATTTCCTGCTGAAGATGCAATTACTCCTTTTGCTTTTTCTTCATCAGTAAGATGCATAATTTTATTTAAAGCTCCTCTTACTTTGAAAGAACCTGTTTTTTGTAAATTTTCTAATTTAAAGAAAACTTTATTTCCTGTTAGTTTTTCCATTGTTGGGCACTCAATTATTTGAGTTCTTTTTACTGAACCTTTTATGGTCTCAGCTGCTTCCTTAATCATATCAAATGTTACTTTTTCCATTTTTAACTCCTCCTACTTAAAACCCATTTTTTCACAAAAAACTATTTTGTTTTCAACCGAAGTATACTTTTTTTGGAGAAATTTTTCAAGTACTTTTGTAAAAAAAATTATTTTTTTAAAATATCAATTATTCCATCTGCTGTATATTCAACGGCTTCCGAAAAAATATTTATTTCAAAATTTTTTAATGTTCTTGACGTTGATGGTCCTATTGAAATAACTTTTAAACTTTTTAAGGACGAAATGTCATTTTCTAGACTACTAACAAAAGATTTTACTGCTGATGAGCTTAAAAAAGTTATGTATTCTATATTTTTTAATACACTTTCAACATCTTCTTTAGGTTTAGTTGCAGAAATTGTATTGTAACCTACAAATTTTTTAAATTTTCTTTTATACTTTTTACTCCATTCAACATCATCACATGGAGATATATCTGAAGTTATAACTAAAATTTTATCATTTTCATCTGTTATTTTTAAAATTTCTTCTGCTAAATCTGTTGTAAGATATCTTTCTGGTATCACATCTGGCTTTATTTTAAATTTTTCTATTTCCTCTTTTGTTTTTGCTCCTACAACACCAATTTTTATATTTCCAAGAACTCTCATATCTGGAATATGCTCAAAGAAAAATTTTACTCCATTTGGAGAATTAAAAAGAATTGCTTGAAAATTTTTTAAAATAGAATAATCAAAATCCATCATCTTATCTTGAATTTTTAGAAAAGAAAGAAGTTCTGCATTTCCACCTAGCTTTTCTATCTCACGACAAAAAACTTCTCCCTGTCTTTCATCTCTTGTTACAAGTATATTTTTTCCAAAAAGTCTCTTTTCTTCAAACCATTTAAAATTTTTTCTTTTTTCTACAACATCTCCTATCACAATAACAGCAGGAGCTACTGCTTTTTCTTTTTCACTTATTTCAAAAATATTTTTTAATGTTCCTGTTATTACTCTTTGTTTTCCTGTTGTTCCTTTTTCAATTATAGCAACAGGTGTAGTTGAATTTTTTCCATACTTTACAAGTTCACTAGTTATAATTTCTAAATTTTTCATTCCCATAAGAAAGACCAACGTTCCATCTAGTTTTGCTATTGGCTCAAAATCATGAAAGCTATTGTCTTTTGCAGTTGCTCCTGTAAATACATGAAATGATTTAGCAACTCCTCTATGAGTTACGGGTATTCCTGCATATTCTGGAACTGCTATTGATGATGTTATCCCTGGTACTATTTCAAATGAAATATTGTTCTCAACTATTTTTTCAACTTCTTCTCCACCACGTCCAAAAACAAAAGGATCTCCACCTTTAAGCCTTACAACAATTTTTCCCTCTAAAGCTTTTTCTACAATTTTATTATTTATCTCTGATTGAATTAGTCCACCCTCTGTGTTCTCTTTTCCAAGATAAATAAATTCTGTTCCTTTTTTGGCAAAATTTAATATTCTCTTATTAACTAGTCTATCGTAGATGATACATTCAGCTTCTTCTATACATCTTTTTCCCTTTAATGTAAGAAGTTCGAAATCTCCACAACCTGCTCCTACTATATATACCTTTCCCTTTTTATTTTTCTTCATCAATATTCCCTCTTATTTTTTCAGCTAATTCTTCAGCTAAAATTATTCCCTTTTCTCTTTTTCCTCTATGCGTCCCTCTGTATAATTTCTCGCCATTATAATAAATTCCTTTTATAATCATCTCATCACCTACTATTTCTGCTGCACAACCCATAGGTGTATGACATCCTCCATCAAATATTTTTGAAAATTCTCTTTCAACTGCAATGATTTCTGTTGTATCTTTATCAGCAATTTTTTCAAGCATTTTTAATATTTCTTTATCGTCCTCTCTACATTGAACACATAAAGCTCCTTGAGCAGGTGCTGGCATCACTTCATCTTTTGAAAAAAATTGTGTAGCTCTTTCTTCCAAACCAACTCTTATAAGTCCTGCTGCTGCAAGAACTATTCCATCAAAATCTTCTGTTTCAAGTTTATTAAGTCTTGTATGAATATTTCCTCTTATTGGTTTTATTTCTGCATCAGGTCTTAGATCTTTTATTGAAACTGCTCTTCTTAAAGAACTTGTTCCTATTACAGGATTTTCAGGCAAATCCATTAATTTTTTACCACTTTTTGACACAAATACATCTCTATTATCTTCTCTTACTGGAATTGCTCCACAAATTAATCCTTCAGGACTTACTGCTGGCATATCTTTCATTGAATGTACTGCTAAATCTATATCTTTTTCCAAAAGTTCTTTTTCTATTTCTTTAGTGAAAAAACTTTTTAAGGAAACACTTTTATCCCCCCAGTTAGTTCTCATATCTTTATCCCCAGTTGTTACAATTACTTTTATTTCAAAGTCCATATGAGGAAATTTTTCCTTTAACATCTGAACTACAAGCTCCGTTTGAGCCATTGCAAGTATACTTCCTCTTGAACCTATTATTATTTTTTTTCTTTCCATTTATGTTTATCCCCTCTTAAATTCCTCTACTATTTTATTCATATCATTTGTAACCCACTTATATTTTATTTTAGGTCTTTTTAAAACTATTGGAATTACATTAGTTTCATAAGCTGCCTCTATTTTTTCTAGTTCTCCCCCTGTAACCCCACTCTCTTTTGTAACAACATATTTTATATTATAATTTTTATATATTGCTTTGTTAAATTCTTTTGAAAAAGGGCCCTGAAGTCCTATTATATTTTTTGCTTTTATCTCTACTTTTTCTAGTTTTTCTATTGACTCTTTTACAGGAAGAATTCTAAAATACATATTTTCAATATTTTTTAGTCCTTTAAATTTTTCAATATTATTACTTCCCAAAGTAATCAAAATATTTCCATCTAAATTTTCAAGAAATTTTATCATTTCTTCAATTTCAATAAAGTCTATACTATCTTCATAATTTAAATTTTCTCTTTCAAAACGAAAATATTTTTTTCCACTTTCCTCTGCAACATTCATTGCATTTGAAGATACTTCTATTGCATAAGGATGACTTAAATCAAAAATTCTTTTTATGCCATATTCAGAAATAAATAGTTTCATCTGCTCTTTATCCATTGACTGAGATTTTACTATTACCCCACTTTCCTCTGCAAGTTTTTTTCCATAATCACTTGCTGTGGTAAGAACTATATTTTTTAAATCTATTTTTTTATCTTCAGATAACTTTTTTATAAAATCTCTTGAATCCTTTGTTCCACCTATTATCCAATCCATTTTAATCTACCTTATACCCTCTTGGCGTTATCATTTTTCCTTTTTTTATAAAAGTTTTTGAATTTCCTATTATAACAGTTGTAAACATATTTATTTCAAAATCAAGCATTTTTTCAAGTGTTGTAAGATTATAATTTTCTCCCTCACGTCCTGTATTTCTCACGATAGCAACTGGAGTATTTTTATTTTTATACTGAAGCATAATTTCTACAGCCTCATTAATAAGCTCAGGTCTTCCATTACTTCTTGGATTATATAAGGAGATTACAAAATCACCCTTTGAAGCAAGAGCCATTCTTTCTTTTATAAGTTCCCAATCTGTTAAAAGATTACTCAAAGAAATAGAAACACTATCATGCATTATTGGAGCACCAACAATAGCTCCAGAAGCACTTGCCGAAGTTATTCCTGGAATAATTTCTACTTCTATTTCTGAATCAAGGGCTACCTCAAGCATTATACCAGCCATTCCGTATATACCTGCATCACCAGAACTAATTAGTGCTACTATATTTCCCTCTTCTGCCAGTTTTAAAGTTTCCTCACATCTTTCCACCTCCTTTTTCATTGCAGATTTTATCATTTTTTTATTTGAAAATATTTTTTCAGCTAAAAAAATATAAGTTTTATGCCCTATAATTATGTCAGATTCTTCCATAGCTTTATAAGCTCTAAAAGTCATATTATCTTTATTTCCAGGACCCATTCCTACTACATAAATTTTACCCTTTTTCATCTCTTTTTGTCTCCTCTTCAAAAATAGAAATAGTTATTCCATCATATTTTAATTTTTCTACCAAAAATTTCCCATTTCTTCCGCTTGCTATAAAAGCACTAGGGGCTGAAACAGATGAAACACCTATGCTTTTTTTTACAAATTCAGATTTTTCAAATCTATTTTCAATCTTTCTTACTTCATCACAAGATATTATCCTAAGCTCTCTATCAAAAAATTTTGCTGTTTCTATTATTCCTATCTCATTTTTTTTCATATCAACAGTTGAAAATAATCTTATACTTTCCTCACAAATATTTAATTCATCTAAAGATTCTTTCACTGCATCTATTATTTTTTCTTTTTCTTTTCCTTTTCTACAACCAATCCCAATAACTATATTTTGTGGAATAATTTTTGAAATCTCTATATTTTTTCTATTTGAAATTATTATTATTCCATCTGGATTTTCATTTTCCATATTAGATGGAACTTTTAATATCACTTCTTTTCCTGCAACTATTAAACTAGTAACTTTTTTAGCTGTTTCAAGGCTTTCTAATTTTCCATTTATCTTCATGGCAATAGTATCAACCGCTATTTTTCCAGAAACATCAGAAGCAGTTGAGATAACAGGAATTGATTTTATTATCTCACTTAAAGTTTTTGTAGCCTCATTAGCTCCGCCAAGATGACCTGAAAGTAGAGAAATTATAAAATTTCCCTCTTCGTCCATAGTTAAAATTGCTGGGTCTTTATCCTTTGATTTTATAAAAGGAGCTATTGTTCTCACAGCTATCCCTGTTGCAGTTATAAAAAGAAAAGTATCATATTTTGAAATTATTCTTTCAAAAAAATTTTGTAAACCATTTTCAATTAAAAAAGTTCCCTCTCTCATAAATTTTGATATTGTAAAAATATCACATTCTATTTTTTCTTTTATAAAGAAAGCTTTTTCTACACCTTTTTCTGTTACAGTTATAATTGCAAGTTTCATAGTTTTACCTCTTTTATTTTTTTATTCCTGTTCTATATTCATGAGTAAAATATTTGTCATAAAGCTTTGACTTTGAGTAATTTGTTTTTTCTCCTAAAAAATCTCCCACAAGTATTTGAGCAGTTTTATTTATTTTAGCTTCCTTTACTTTTTCTCCTATATTTTCAAGAGTCCCTAAAACTATTTTTTCATCTTCCCAACTTGCTCTCTGCACCACTGCTATTGGAGTTGTTATTGGATAATGCTTTAATAATTTTTTTACAACTTCATCTATCATTTGGACAGATAAAAATATTGCCATTGAAGCTTTATGAGAAGCTAAGCTCTCAAGACTTTCTTTTTCTGGAACAGGGGTTCTTCCCTCTAATCTTGTACAAATTATTGTTTGACTTATATCTGGTAAAGTAAACTCTTTTTTTAATGTTGCTGCTGCTGCAAGAAAAGAACTTACTCCGGGAATTACTTCATACTCTATTTCATATGTGTCAAGTATGTCCATCTGTTCTCTATGAGCTCCAAATATAGCTGGATCACCTGTATGAACCCTAGCTACTTTTTTATTATTTTTTACTGCTTCTACCATTATCTCAATTACTTCTTCAAGATTTAAAACAGCACTATTATAAATTTCTGCTCCATCTTTATGACAATCTATCACTTCTTTTGGAACAAGAGAACCTGCATAAATAATAACATCAGCTTCTTTTACTATTCTCTGTCCTTTTATTGTTATTAATTCTGGATCTCCAGGTCCAGCTCCTATGAAATAAATCTTTTCCATTTTTCCACTCCCCCTTTTTTTAAAATCATTGTAGAAAAATAAGGAACATTTTCACTATCAACTTCATCTAAGTCAAAATAAATTTTTTGTTTTTCTTTTCCAGATTCTGAAACCATTAAGATATTATTCATATTTCCTGTTTCTCTTATTGCTTCCCTTAGTTCATCAAATTTTAAAGCTACTTTCATAAAAACAATATTATCTGAACTTTCTATCTCTTTTTTTATATCACATTTTTTATGAAGAGGAACAACCTTTAAAGTTTCATTTCCCATAACAAGTGGAAGATTAAATCTTGCACTCATATCAGCAAAAGATGAGATACCTGCAACTGTTACTACTTCATGAGAATTAGAAATATTTTCAAGAAGATAAACATAAGTACTAAATATCATAGGATCTCCTATTGTTAAAAATCCAACATTTTTTCCTTCATTTAAATATTCTTCAACTATTTTTCCATTTCTTTCTCTCTCTTCTTTTCTTTTTTTTATATCTGGATTCATTGAAAATTCCATATTAACAATATTACAATTTTCTTTAAGATAATCTTTTGCTATGGAGTAAGCTGTACTTTCAAACTCTCTACCTGCATCTGGAACTATTACTATATCAAGATCCTTTAAAGCATTTACTGCTTTTACTGTTATCATTTCAGGATCTCCTACTCCTACACCTATACCATAAAACTTACTCATTAATTTCTCCTTTTTCTCCTGTTACAATGTATATTGGATTTTCTCCATACATCATTGTATAATTTCCTATTTTTTTTGCTCTAGCTACATTTATATTTATTATTTCTATATTTTTTATTTTATATTTTTCAAAAATATTTTTTACTTCTGAAATAGTTTCCAAAGTAATAGCATTTATGACTATGATACTTTTCTCTTTTGAATATTTTATAAAATACTCAACTATTTTTTCTAATTTTCCTGATGAACCTCCAACAAACATTCTGTCAAAATTTTTAATACTTAAGTCATCAGGAGCCGTACCCTGTATTACTTCCATATTTTTTATACTAAATTTTTTTATGTTCTCTTTTATAAGTTCTATGCCTTCAGATTTTTTCTCTATGGCATAGACTTTTCCTAAAGGTATATAAGTTGATGCCTCTATTCCCACAGAGCCTGTTCCTGCTCCCACATCTATAAGAATAGAATTTTCTTTAAGATTTAATTTAGCAACTGACACAGCTCTTATTTCTTGCTTTGTCATTGGAACCTCTCCTCTTATAAACTCTTTATCTGCTATATGCCCCATTATTTCTCCTTTTTTAATATAAGTACATTCATCTCGTAATCTCTTTTATGGTTTTCTATATCTCTCACATAAAACTCTGTTATTTTCTCATCAGAATAAGAAAGTTTTTCTCCTACTATCATTTTTATATCTAAAAAATTATTTTTCATCAAAATCCTTCCTATATAATAAGGAGAATTTTTACTGTCTGTAAGTAGTATAATACCAGCCATACTATTTTTTAAAGCCTCTATTATATCTATCTCTCTACCATGTACACTATACAAGTTGTAATTTTCCCATGTTTCTCCTATTTTAGAGAAAAGATATTGAAAAGATGATATCCCTGGAATTACGTTAAATTCTCTATTTTTTATATTTTTTTTTAAAAAACTTAAAAGGCTATAAAATCCTGTATCTCCAGATACTACAACTGTCACCTCTTTTTCAAGACTCTTTTCTTCTATATATAATGAGGCATCTGAAAGTTTTTTTAATGTATATTTTTCCTGTGAAAAATTAAGGAAAGGAGAAATATCTTCAAGCTGTCTTTTTCCTGCTACAATTATATCAGCAGACTTTATGTATTTTATTCCAATTCCTGTGAGATAATCTATATTTCCAACTCCTAAACCCACTACATTAATTTTTTTCACTCTTTTGCACCTCATCTATCAACTTATAAAAATTCTTACTATGCCCTAACTCTTTTCCACTAAAAGAAAAAAGCATAACCTCACATTCTATATTTTCATCTCTTGTGTATTCTCTTGCTTTTTGCCCTGCTTTATCTGCTATCAGATAAAAAAGCTCTTTTTTTTCAACATACTCACAAGCTTCTTCTACTGTATTTGATTTTAAAATTTTCATTATATTTTCATTTTTTTCTCCAACAAGAAAAGCATTTGCCCCCATAATTTCCATACGACAATCTGCTACTCTACTATGAGTATTATATATTCCACCAGCAATTTTTATAGCCTTTCCTATATGACCTACTAAAATTATTTTTTTAAATCCTAACTCTACTGCACTTTCAAGAACAAAACCAACATAGTTACTCATCACTATTATTCTTTCTTTATCTAGTCCATGCTCTTCACAATATTTTTTCCCGTGATTACCAAAGGAAAAAATAACCCAATCTCCATTTTTATTTTCTTTCAATACTTTTAATTCTGTATAAAGGGATTGTTTTAGTGCTTCTTCACTCATTGGATTTAAAACACCTGTTGAACCTAAAATTGAAAGTCCACCTATAACTCCTAATTTTTCATTAAAAGTTTTCTTGGCTTTCTCTTTACCAAGAGGAACATATATATTTATCTCAACTTTTATATTTCTCTCTTGAACGATATCTTTCACTGTATTTTCTATCATTTTTATTGGACCGGGATTTATAGCTGATTTTCCAACTAGGCATTGTAAACCTTTTTTTGTAACTACACCAACACCATAACTTCCATAAATTAAAATATCATTTAAATAATATCCTCTATCTATTTTTGAAAAACTTTCATCTCTTTTTAAAATTTTAACTTTTACACAAATATCAATTCCATTTGTAACATCAGGGTCATCTCCTGAATATTTTTCAACAACAGCAGTACAAAAATTCCCTCTCTGTCTTATTTTTTTTATTGGGATAATTAAAGTTTCTCCATTTAAAGCTTCTACTTTTGCCTCTTTTATTTTTTCCCCATCAAGAAGAGATAAAAGAGTTGCTTTTACACAAGCAGTGGCACAAGCCCCTGTTGTATAACCTGATTTTAATTTTTTCATTAAAATCCCTCTCTTTTATAAATCTGATACAAAATTCCATGAAGAATAGAAACAGCTACAGTACTTCCTCCCTTTCTTCCATCTATTGTGATATAAGGAACATCTATACTTTTAAATACCTCTTTTGATTCTTCTGCTCCTACAAAACCAACAGGAACTCCAACCACAAGAGCTGGCTTTTCTATCTCATTTTTTTCTATAAGCTCTTTCAATTTATAAAGAGCTGTTGGAGCATTACCTATAAGAAAAATTTTTGTTTCCTTATCTTTTCCAGCATATTCCATTCCAACTATTGACCTTGTTACTCCTCTTTCTTTTGCTTCCTTAGAAACTTTTTCATCACTTACTAAAGAGTATGGAATGCAATTATATTTTTTTAATATCATCTTGCTTAAACCATTAACTATCATATTTGTATCACAATAAATTTTACACCCTTTAGATAAAGCTTCTTTAGCAGAAGTTATGGGATTATTTAAAAATTTTATCAAATCTGCATACTCAAAATCTGCAGTTGTATGTATCACTCTTTTTACAATAGGAAGTTCCTCCTCTGTAAAATTTTTTATTTTTTCTCCCATCTCCTCTGTTATTATTTCAAAACTTCTTTTTTCTATATCTTCAGGTTTTTTAATATAATTTCCCATTCTTTATCTCCTTGTTTCTTAATGCTCTATCAAGCAAATCAAAAATTATACTTTGACTTTTAAAAAAATGAATATGAGGATAGCCACATAAAAGATTTTTTGATGAAAAACCACATTCCCATTTTCTACCATTTGGTTTTGTAATCTTAAACTCTTTTTCACAATTTTTTTCCTCATTTTTTATTTTTGAATAATGAAATTCATGCCCTTTTCCTAAAAGATTTTCTTTATAATTTATATTTATATAACCAAATCTTCCAATATCAAGTCTATTTTTCATCTCTATTTCATTTTCTGTAAGTCCTACAAAAAAATATTCTTTCCCATCAAGAGTTATAAGCTTTTTGGAAAGATATATAAATCCACCACACTCTCCATAGATAACTCCATTTTTATTATAAAATTCTTTTATTGAATTTATTATCTCTGTATTTTTAGAAAGTTCTTCTAAATAATTTTCAGGATACCCACCTCCAAAATATAACATATCTATATTTTGAGGAATTTTTTTATCATTTATAGGTGAGAAATATTCTATCTCTATTCCCAAATTTTCTAAAAACTCAAGATTATCATTATAATAAAAAGAAAAAGCATTATCCTTTGCAATTCCTATTTTAAGATTTTTATATTTATCTTTTAATGGAAGAAAAATATTTTTTAATTTATAATCTATATCAAATTTTGTAAGCTTATAAATAGATTCTAAATCTATTGTCTTTTTTATATTTTCATTTAAAATTTTAATCTTATCTTTTAAATTTTTAATTTCATCTGCTTGAGTAAGACCTAAATGCCTACTTGAAACTGAAACCTCATCTATATTAGGAATATATCCAAAACATTTTACATCACAATATTTTTCAATAGCCTCTTTTAAAATTTCATAAGTTTTCTCACTTGAAACTTTATTTATTATAACTCCTACAATATTTACTCTTGTGTCAAAATTTTGATAACCCATAACCTGTGCTGAAATACTTGTACTTTTTCCTTTTGCATCAACAACTAAAATTACAGGAAGATTTAAAATTCTTGCTACATGAGCAGAACTTCCATTATCAAGAGTGTTATCTATTCCATCATAAAGCCCCATCACACCCTCAACTATCACAAAATCTTTTTTATGTTTTAAAAAACTTTCTCTTATTCCATCTTCTCCCATAAGAAAATAATCAAGATTGTAGCTTTTATTTCCTGTAACAAACTCATGAAATTTTCCATCAATATAATCTGGACCAACTTTAAAAGGAGATATATTTTCAAAACAAGACATAAGTCCCATTGAAACAGTTGTTTTCCCTATTCCACTATTTGTTCCTGCAATTAAAAAACCTCTCATTATAAAACCTCTTTTATCGCTTTAATTACTTTTTCATTTCTTTCCCTATCTTTTATAGCAAGTCTTACAAAAGTTTCGTCAAGAAATTTAAAGTTTGATGCATCACGAACAAGAATATTTTTTTCTAACATCTTATTTCTAAATTCCTCTGCCTTATATGTGTTAAGTTTTAAAAGAATAAAATTTGTTTCTGTTTTATAAACTTTTATCTTTCCAGATTTTTCTATCTCTTTTAAAGAAAAAGTGAAATTTTTTCTCTCTTCCTCTATCCATTTATAAGTATTTCCTATATATTCTTTATCATCTAATATAACTTTTCCAGCAATATCTGCAAAAGTATTTACACTCCAAGGCTCTCTTTTAGAGTTTATCTCATCTATTATATTTTTATCAAAACATATTCCATAACCAAGTCTTATTCCTGGCAAAGCAAAAAACTTTGTCAAAGCTCTTAGAATAAAAATATTTTTAGATTTAAATTCTGCAACTGTTTTTTCTTCCCAATTTTTTATAAATTCTATAAAACTTTCATCTATAAATATCTTTGTATCTGATTTTTCTAATTCTTCATTTATTTCAAAAATAATTTCTTTTGAAATAAAATTTCCTGTTGGATTATTTGGATTACAAATAACAACAAGATTATATTTTTTTGCCTCTTTTATAAATTCATCTTTATCAAGAACAAAATTTTCTTTCTCTTTTAATTCAAAAAAATCAATTTCACATTCTATATTCTTTAATGCTCTTTCATATTCTGCAAAAGTTGGAGAAACTATAAGAACTTTTTTTGGTTTTAAAGCTTTCATATAAAGAAAAAGAACCTCTGTTGCTCCATTTCCAACTATAATATTTTCAGAATTTATCTTATTATAATTTCCAATATTTTCTCTTAGCTCAACATAATTTATATCTGGATATTTTTCTAAAAGAGAAAAATTATCAACTATTGCTTTTTTTAAACTTTCGGGTACTCCAAGAGGATTTATATTTGAACTATAATCAATTATATCGTTTTTTCCCTCTCTTTGTAATTTATATATATTTCCACCATGAATATCCATCTTCGTTCTCTCCTATTTTATAATATTATCTAAAAATATTTTTATTAAAGAAAAAAATACAACAGAAACAAGTGATGTTCCATATAAAAGTTTTCTTCCTCTTAAAATATCTTCAAGTTCAAACTCTTTTAATTTATCCCCTATTGTTGGTTTATCATAAACCACACCAAAATATTTTGTTTTTCCTCCAAATTGAACTCCTAAAGCTCCTGCAAAAGCTGACTCTCCATGAGCAGAGTTAGGACTTGCATGATTATGTCTATCTCTTATAAAAATTTTAAAAGATTTTTTGTAATCAAATCCTGTTAAAAAAGAAGCTAAAGGTACAAAAATTAAACCTGTTATCCTTGCTGGAATAAAGTTTGCAACATCATCAATCTTTGCTGAAACTGTTCCAAAATTTATATATCTTTCATTTTTATATCCAAGCATTGAATCTAAAGTATTTATTGCTTTATATCCCATGGCAAAAGGAAGAGCAAGGGACACCCCTTTCACTTGAAAAAAACTTCCTACAAAGGCAAAAAACATTGGAGAAATTATACCGTCAACAGAATTTTCACTAAAAGTTTCTAATATACTTCTTATTATTTGTTTATTATCCATTTTTTCTGTATCACGGCTCACAAGATAAGAAAGTTGTTTTTTAGCAACTTCTAAATCTCCCATTTTTAAAATTTTATATACTCTCATTCCCTCATCAGCAAGACACTTTCCTGCAAGAGTAGTATAAAGAAAAAATATTTCTAAATATTCTGAAAGAGAGGCTAAAAAATACGATACTAAAAAAGTTATGGTTATAGTTATAATAGCAACTACTCCACCCCAAAAAGTTTTACTTTTTAATTTATAAAGATATTTTTCTAAAAAACTAATAAGTTTACCTATAAATCTTACTGGATGTGGAAACCATTGTGGATCTCCAAAAATTAAATCTAAAACATATGCAATTAAATATTTTGTTACAAAACTCATAAACTCACCTTATAAATATTCTATTTTTCCATTATCTTATATATTTTTTCTAATTTATCAAACTCTTTTTCTCTATATTCCTCAAATGTTTCTTTTAATTTTTTAGTAGAATATCCTTTTTTCTCTCTCACTATATTAAGAATCTTATCTGTAACAGAATTATTTTCAAAAATTCCATGTACATATGTTCCAAATACATTATCTTTCACCACTGCTTTAAGGAATTTATCATCTGTTATAGATTTTTCATTTTCTGAAAAACTTACTCCATGATGTATTTCAAATCCATGAATTTTAGTCCCATCTATTCCCTCTAAAATTCCACTTGTATTTTTTAATACCCCTTCATATTGAGCAGTAATTTTTTCCTTATAAAAAATAGTAGTCATATCAAGAAGCCCTAATCCTTCCACTTCCCTTACTACTCCCTCTATTCCATCATTATCCTTTAAAGTTTTTCCGAGAGTTTGGAATCCACCACAGATTCCTATTATTATTTTTCCTTTTTTATGAAGTTCTTTTATTTTTTTATCTATTCCCTTTTCTCTCATAAGTTTTACATCATCTATTGTATTTTTTGAGCCGGGAATTATTATTATGTCTGCATTATCAAGCTCATAAAAATTATCAACATATGAAATACTTACATCTTCTATCTTTTTTAAAGGATCCATATCTGTAAAATTTGAAAGGTGTCTTAAATTTATAACTGAAATATTTATTATATTATTTTTTTCTTTTTTTAATTTTTCAGTTACCCTATCTTCATCTTCTATATCTACATCAAAATATGGAACAACACCTAAAACAGGAATTTTTATTATCTCCTCTAATTTTTCTATCCCTGACATTAACATATCTTTTCTGCCTCTAAATTTATTTATAATTACACCCTTTACTCTCTCTCTTTCATGAGGCTCAAAAAGAACCATAGTTCCCACAATAGAGGCAAAAACTCCACCTCTATCAATATCAGCAACTAATATTACTGGAGCATCTGCCATCTCTGCCATTCCCATATTAACAAGATCATTTTCTTTAATATTTATTTCAACAGGGCTACCTGCTCCTTCAAGAACACAAATATCAAATTTTTCTGTATTTTTATATGCTTCTAAAATATATTTTTTAAATTTTGGTTTTTCTTTTGAAAAATCATAACCACTCATATTTCCAAAAGGTTTTCCATTTAAAATTATTTGAATGGTATTATTTCCACTTGGTTTTAATAAAAGAGGATTCATATAACCTTGAGGTTCTATATTACAAGCAACAGCTTGAACACCTTGAGAACGTCCAATCTCAAGTCCATCTTTTGTTACATAAGAATTAAGAGCCATATTTTGTGCTTTAAAAGGTGTTACACTATAACCATCTTTATAAAAAATTCTACATAGTCCTGCTGTTGTAATACTTTTTCCAGCTCCTGAAGATGTTCCTAGTATCATTATATTTTTATTTTTTTTCATATATCCTCTTTTTCCTTCCAAAATTTTATTTAAAATAAAAAAAATCCTTCCAATACAAAAAGAAGGACTTTTATAATCCGAATAATAAATACTCCCCGTCCTCGCAGTTTGTAAAAGATTTTTATGGCAGGTCTCCTGACTCAAATTCATTTTACTCACAGCCCTTCCCAAAAATAAAAATTTTAGTGGTAACTCTGCTTTCATCATTTTTACAGTGGCGGGACCGTGTGAGATTTTCACTCATCTTCCCTATTAATCATTTTTCATGAACCATAAAAATTTCTCTATTCTATTTTTAGTATACAGAAATTTTTATACTCTAGTCAAATTATATTTTTTTATAAAAATATAATTACAATTACTTTACAATTGTTAAAAAATTTTTAAAAACGTGATAGAATGTATAAAGAGAGATTTTTATTTGTTATTATTTTAGGAGGAATAAAATGAAAAAAGTTTTAACAATAGCTGGTTCTGACAGTTGTGGTGGTGCAGGAATACAAGCAGATTTAAAAGCAATGAGTGCTATGGGAGTATATGGTATGAGTGTTATTACTGCTGTAACAGCTCAAAATACTATGGGAGTTTTTGGAGTTCAAGAAATTTCAAAAGAGATCATAGAGCAACAAATAAAAGTAATTTTTGAAGATATAGATGTAGATAGTGTTAAAATTGGTATGCTTTCTAGTAGTGAAATCATAAGAACTATTGGAGAAGCTCTTAAAAAATATAATGCAAAAAATATTGTAATTGATCCTGTTATGGTTTCAAAAAGTGAATACAAATTATTAAAAGATGAAGCTATTGAGGAATTAAAAAAATTCATCTCTCTAGGAGAACTTGTTACTCCTAATATTCCTGAGGGAGAAATTCTTGCTGGAATGGAAATTAAAAATGAAGATGATATGATTGAAGCCTCAAAAAGAATTCAAAAACTTGGTGCAAAAAATGTTCTTATGAAAGGTGGACATAGATTAGATAACTGTACTGATATTCTTCTTCTTGCTGATGGAAAAGTTGTTAAATTCCCAGGAGTAAGAATTGATACTAAAAATACTCACGGAACAGGTTGCACTCTTTCTTCAACAATCGCTTCTCTTATTGGAAAAGGACACTCTGTTGAAGAAGCTGTTAAATTAGGAAAAGAATATATAACTGAAGCTATTAGAAACTCTTTCCCTATTGGACACGGAGTTGGACCTGTTGGACACTTTGTTGATTTATATAAAAAAGCTGGAGTTAAATATGAATAAAATTGATTACTCTCTTTATCTTGTAACTGATAGAAATATTTTAGGAGAAAGAGATCTTTGTAAAGCTATTGAAGATAGTATAAAAGGTGGAACTACTATCGTTCAATTAAGAGAAAAATTTATTGATGATGAAAAATTTTTACAAATAGCAAAAGAGGTGCAAAAAATTACAAAAAAATATAATGTACCTTTAATCATCAATGACAATATTAAAATTGCAAAAGAGATTGATGCTGAGGGAGTTCATATTGGACAAAGTGATGACTCTCTTGAAAAAGCTAGAGAAATTCTTGGAAAAAATAAAATTATTGGTGTTTCTGTTGGTTCTATTGAAGAAGCTTTAAAAGCTCAGGCTGATGGAGCTGATTATCTTGGAATTGGAACTATTTTTTATACAGGAAGTAAAAAAGATATTAACGAACCTCTTGGAATTGAAAATTTAAAAAATATAGTAGATGCTATAAAAATTCCAAGTGTTGCTATTGGTGGAATACATCTTGATAATGTAAAAGATGTTATGAATACTGGTGTTGATGGGGTTGCTGTTATATCAGAAATTCTTGGAAAAGAAGATATTAAAAATGCCTCTAAAACTTTACTTTCTTTTATAAAATAATAAGGAGGAAAATATGAATTTTGAAAAAGAGCAACTTGGAAATGTTATTTCAAAAATAAGAGAAAAACAACCTATCGTTTTTCATATTACAAATACTGTTACAATTAATGATTGTGCAAATATTACTCTTGCTATAGGGGCTTCACCTCTTATGTCTTTCTGTGAAGATGAACTTGAAGATATTCTTTCTTTTGCTTCATCTCTTGTTCTTAATATTGGAACAATGGACAAAGCTATGAGAGATATTGCTGTTAAAGCTGGAGAAATTGCAAATAGATTAGGAAAACCTGTTGTTCTTGATCCTGTTGGAGTGGGAGCAACTAGAGCAAGAAAAGAACTTGTAGAACAACTTCTTTCTAAAGTTCATTTTGCTGTTATAAAAGGAAATATGGCTGAAATAAATTCTATTTATGGAATACAAAATTTTGAAAATAGAGGTGTAGATTCTGTTGAAGATTTAACAAACGGAGTTGAAATTGCAAAAGCTTTAGCTAAAAGATATGATACTGTTATTGCTATTACAGGAAAACAAGATATTGTCAGTGATGGATTTAGAGTTGCTAAAATAAATAATGGTACTCCTCTTCTTGGAAAAATCACAGGAACAGGTTGTATGACTGCTTCACTTATTGGAAGTGCTTGCGGAGCAAATAGAGATTATTTTTCAGGAGCTACAACTTCTATTGCTATGATGGGAATTGCTGGAGAAAGAGCTGAAGAACATCATATTGCAGGAGGAGGAAATGGTACAATGAGAGTTGAAATTCTTGATACTATTTACAATATGACTGAAAATAGATTTAATGAAAATGAAAAAGTAGAACTTCTATAATCACAAATTAAATAAAAATTCTTTAAGCTAAGGGATAGCCAAAAATACCCCTTAGCTTTTTTTATCTAAATTCAATAAAAATCAAAATGCTACTAGCTCTATTATACTAAGATTATTAAAAAACTCTAAAAATTAATTGAAAGATGCTTCTATTAAAAATATTATAAAATCTCAAGAATAAA